>CAZCFT010000030.1:0-23534 GCA_964498015.1 uncultured Ignavibacteriaceae bacterium | reverse complement strand
TCTGAATCATCGCAAACAGCCCTGACACGCGCGTGATATCTTTATTCAGCCCGATAATTTGCAGAGCCGGGCGAATAGTTATCGGGTATTCAGAAGTGGCGCCGGACAAGACCGCATCACAGTCTCCCATTTCCAGCATCATAATACCGAAATAGGTCGGGTCACGCATAATATCTACCGCGCTATCCAGGGTAACTCCGTGACGCTGACGCTTGGCGAAGAATTTCTCACCGTAAGCCTTCCTCTTGGGAGAACTCTCGGGATCAATAATCTGTATTCCATTCAGGCTTATTTCAAATTCGCCCGCCACCTTCTTCACGGATTCTGCATTTCCGATTATCATCGGGAGTCCTATCTTTTCCTCGGCCACGATGCGGGCCGCTCTTAAGATGCGTCTGGAATATCCCTCCGGGAAAACTATCCTTTTCGGTTCTTTCTTGGCCTTATCGGTGATAACGCCCATAATAATCCGGCCTTTTCCAATTCGACGTCCCAGTTGCTGTCGGTATTCCTCGATATCAATTTTCAATCGGGCGACGCCGCTTTCCATTGCCGCTTGCGCTACAGCCGAGGCTTCCCGGGTCAGCACGCGGGGGTCAAACGGTTTGGGAATGATGTACTCTCGGCCGAATTTGAAAGAGTCCACTCCATATGCGCGGGCAACTTCGTCGGGAACATCCTCTTTGGCCAAATTCGCCAGAGCATGGACTGCGGCGATTTTCATTTTCTCGTTAATGGCGGTGGCATGAACATCGAGAGCGCCCCGGAATATAGATGGAAATCCCAAAACATTATTGACTTGATTGGGATAATCGGACCGTCCGGTAGCTATAATCAAATCCTTGCGGGCGGCAATAGCGTCGGGATAAGTTATCTCCGGATCAGGATTGGCCATGGCAAAAATAATTGGGTCGCGGGCCATAGATTTGACCATATTCTGAGTGACGACATTGGCAGCAGAAACTCCGACAAAAACATCGGCATCCTTGAAAGCGTCATTAAGCGTCCGGCAATCGGTTTTACGGACAAATTGCTGTTTATATTTATTATACTTTCCATCGCGGCCTTCATACATCACACCCTTGGAATCAATCATAAGTATATTTTCCACCCTGACCCCAAGCGAGAGGTACAATTTGGCGCACGCGATACCGGCCGCTCCAGCCCCGGAAAAAACCACCCGGGCTTTGGAGATATCCTTCTTGACCAGCTCCAATGCATTCAAAATCGCCGCCCCTGAAATAATCGCAGTCCCATGCTGGTCGTCATGGAAGACCGGTATCTTCATCGTTGCTTTCAATGTCTCCTCAATATGAAAGCATTCCGGCGCTTTTATGTCTTCAAGGTTGATACCGCCAAAAGTCGGCTCGAGAAGTTGACAGCACTTAATAATCTCCTCAGCGTCTTCGGTATCCAGTTCAATATCAAAAACATCAACGTCGGCAAAGCGTTTGAAAAGCACCCCTTTTCCCTCCATCACCGGTTTGCCTGCGGCCGCGCCGATATTCCCCAATCCCAACACGGCAGTGCCATTGGACACTACCGCGACAAGATTCCCTTTAGCGGTGTACTTATAAATATCATCAGGATTCTTGTGAATCTCAAGGCAAGGTGTCGCTACGCCTGGCGTGTATGCCAATGAAAGGTCATACGCAGTAATACATGGTTTCGTCGAGTTGACTTCAATTTTTCCCGGCTTACCCTTGGTATGGTAATCCAGAGCTTCTTGTTTTGTAATCATATATATTGACTCCTAACAGAAGGCCGCATCGGTTTGTAACAAAATTTCACAAACTCAAGAATATAGTGTTATGCAAATTAGTCAAGTGGTTTCGCCCAAAAATATATTATAAATAAATATTCCACGAATTAGCAACTGCCTGTATTGCAATAGATTGGCCATCATTATGCATATTCAAGCATCACGCCGTTCCATATCAAGGACGAAGCTTTTGGGCATTAATTGGTCTTTCTCAATATGTATCAAGATTGCCATAAGTTTGATTTCGCCAACTTGAACGGAACTAAGATGGATTGTGTGCGCACAGTTAATTCGGCCTCCGGCGTCTCTTCCGACCATAGGCTGAAGATTTCTCTATTGCATGAATTCCGAAATGAAGGTAAATTTTAAAACCGGTATCAGGTTAGGCCTGATCGATATTAACTGTTTGAAAACAGGGATTTATGCGCTTTTGGAATTCCATATCACCCATTACAAAATTTGTAATTCTATTTTTGGTAATGCTTGTAATTGTCAGCGTCATCTTTTCCCAATTATTCACCCGCTTTCATGACAATATGCTTTGGCTGATGAAAATGACAACCTCGATTGCCGGCTGGACACTGACCCTTTTCACAAACGATGCTTCATATTCGGGTGTGAATATTGTCTGTAGAAATTTCACATTGGAAATTATTGATGAATGCACCGGATTGTTTGAGATGCTTATTTTTATTGCCGCTGTTGTATCATTTCCGACAACTTTTAGGAAAAAATTGTCTGGATTCGCCATGGGTATTCCGGCGATATTCATTTTTAATCTGGTCAGAATCATTTTTCTCACGCTCGCCGGCGCTTATTCCATCAAGGTCTTTGACTTTATGCACCTTTATCTATGGCAGGCTACGCTGATCATAATGATAGCCTCAATTTGGGTAGGTTGGCTTTATTTGGTTGTCTATAGGGCTAAAGGCGCTCAGGTGTGAAAAGCGGGTTGATTCCATTTCTTCTAAAACTGATTTTTATATCGCTGATTTTGGGATTTCTATGGTTTTGGAAAGCTCAGGATGCCTATCCGCATTTATTAAGTCCAGTCGCCATTCCATTTTTTCAATGGGTGGGAGTTCAAAAATGGCTTCTATCAAGAGTGATCGACCATTTCACCAATATTGTACCCTATATCGCTTTGGTCCTGGCGACGCCGGATGCTTTCAAGAATTGGAAAAGAACCATCATAGTTCTCCTTAGTGGATTAATAGCGCTTGCCGCAACCCATCTTTTGTTGTCCTGGGTGGTCTATTATTACTCTGCCCAGTACCGATTCACAAAGGCATACTTCCGGGCTACTTTTCCCTTTTTTCTTTTCGTTGACGCTTTGCCTCTGCCGTTGTGGCTCTTGTTTTATCCGAAGGTTCTGCCGCGATTGTTCAGATTTATGAAAGTTTCGGCAGGCAATGGAAGGCCGACCCTGTTATAGCATTCGTACACAATACGTTTATGCCGCCAGCGTGGCTGAATTATGATGCATCGCCCCAAGAATAACAAAAGCGGCGGCCAAATTGGCCGCCGCTACTATTACGATCAGAATCTATATATTAAACTGTCGGCTCGTTACTGGGATGAGATTCCGGTCCGGAGTCCATCGACGGATCCGTTGGGGCGTCCCCTTCAGTCGATTCGCCTGAATGAGAACCCTCAGGCTTTCCGTCAATTGCATCACCCATTGTGATCGTATGAGTCGGATGAGTGGTCAGATACTCCTCATATTCAGATTTCTCGCGGTTCTTATAGTAGGCAGAAACCGAGAGGACTATTTTGTGGCCGGCTCTGTCAAACTCAATAACCTGCAGAGGAATCTTTTCCCCTTCAGCGAATACATCACCCGGATTGACCAGGTCAGGTTTTCCCAACTGGGCTGTTGGGACAAAACCCTCGACTTCCGCATCAAGCTCAACGGTAACGCCGCGATCGAGAACCCGGGTAATTGTACCAAGACTCTCGGAGCCGATAGAATACTTCCGGGCGAGTTCCGGCCACGGGTCATCTTTCAGCTGTTTATACCCGAGTGAGATACGGCGGTTATCATGGTCGATGCGAAGAATCTTCACATCGATCCGGTCGCCCTTCTTCATAAGCTCCGACGGATGCTGAATTCGCTTTGTCCAAGACATATCGGAAATATGAATCAATCCATCAATCCCTTCTTCAAGCTCGATGAATGCTCCGAATGCCGTCAGATTTCGCACTTTGCCGGAAACAACCTTGCCCGCAGGATATTTTTTCTCGATTGTATCCCATGGGTCCGGCTCCATCTGTTTGATTCCCAGAGAAATTTTTTCATTCTCCCGGTCAACAGATAGTACAACCGCGTCGATCTTATCTCCAACATTCATAATCTTTGAAGGGTGCTTGATATGCTGAGTCCAGGACATCTCGGAAATATGAATCAAACCCTCGACACCTTTCTCCAGTTCAACAAAAGCCCCGTAATCCGTGATAGATACCACTTTTCCGGTAACTTTTTTACCGATAGGATATTTCTCCTCAATATTCTCCCACGGATATGGCGTAAGCTGTTTCAAGCCAAGCGAAATGCGAGAGGTCTTTTCGTCAAAATCCAGAATTTTGACTGAGATTTTGTCGCCTAAAGATACCAACTCGCTGGGATGCTTGATCCTTCCCCAGGACATGTCGGTAATATGAAGAAGACCATCGACGCCGATAAGGTCGATGAAAACTCCAAAGTCGGTGACATTCTTGACAATGCCTTCACGCACTTGTCCGACCTGAATCTCTTTCAATAGAGTCGCTTTCTTGGATTCGCGTTCCTCCTCGAGAACCACCCGCCGGGAAACAACGATGTTCCTTCGATTCTTGTTGAGCTTGATAATCTTCAGACTCATAGTGGAGCCGATGAGAGCGTCAAAATCAGGAACCTGCCTCAACGCAATCTGCGAACCGGGGAGGAAAGCATCGACTCCCATGACGTCAACTACGACACCGCCTTTGATGCGACGCATCAATCTTCCCGCCACCAGGTTGCCTGAATCATGCGCATCCTGAATCGTATCCCAGACACGCATGAAATCAGCCTTTTGCTTGGAAAGAATCAATTCCCCGTTCTGGTCCTCGATTTCCTCAAGATATACATCTATCTTATCGCCAACCGCGATATTGATAGGTTCAGGAAATTCCATCAGAGGAATAATCCCCTCGGATTTAAAGCCGACATCGACAATTACATCATCTCTGGTGACCCCAAGAACCGTTCCCGAAACAATTTCACCTTCTTTGATATCTTTAATCGTGCCGTCATACATATCAAGAAGACGCTTATATTCCTCCGGAGTGTACTCTCGGCTGTCAAATTCGGTGAGCTTCATTGAAGCCACAGTCTCCACTTCTGGAGCCTGAGCTCTATGTTCGATTCTTGCGGCCGCTTTCTCGGTTACTCTTTGCCTACGGGCGGTGAGAATCTGTTCGGCCGGCTTTTCGGCAAGTGCAACGGCCTGCGGATTGACATCGGTCTCCGCCCGCTTGACGATTTTCACTTTTTTCGTCTTGGTTTTCTTTGCCAAACCTGCTTTTCTTTTGGTCAGTTTTGGCGGTTCATCACCTCCTGTCTTTTTGACTTTCTTCTGGGTTAGATCTTTGGCTTCAGCCATCGTTAGTAAATCCTCCTTATGATATATTTATCTCTCAAGCGGCCATCCGCCCAAAAGAGAGATATTTTCGACTTATAATAAAAATCAGTAGCCTCATTGGCTGTCAAAATCAAATACTTATATCTTCTTCTCATGCCTTCCCCACCCGGACATAAAACTCATCTCTCAATCCCCGTATCCGTTCCATAATATCTTCGGCAAGTTGCCGATATCCTTGCTTGTCTTTTTTATAGACGGCCATTTCTTCTCTGTTCATTGGCCGACCAAATATAACTCCAAGCCTTGCCTGCCCGGCAAGACATCCCCATAAATCATCGGCGCCATTGATATACGCCGGAATCACGGGAGCATGATTATTTATCGCTATCATCCCAATACCGGGACGGGGAGGAAGAAATTGCCCTTTCTTAGCTCTTGTCCCCTCCGGGAAAATCATCACCCCTTGTCCGGAATTCAGAACCACGGAAACAGTCTCTATTGCCGCCTTATCAAAGCCATTGCGATTTATCGGATGGGCATTAAAATGAGCTATTAATCTGCCAAAATAACGGTTACGGAATAGCTCCTTCTTGGCCATAAAATGAACTTCTCTCTTGAAACTGCTTCCTACCAACGGCGGATCAAAATATGAAATGTGATTGCAGGCCAATATGAAAGGACCTTTAGAAGGAATATTTGCTTTATCGATAATTTTCATTCTAAGAAACAGCTTCGCCAAATTCCTTATTATAAACGTGGCAATATAATACGATAGCTTCATACCTGCATGAAACGGGTCTTGACAAATTTCATAATCCGATCCACTTGCTCCTCAACTGACAGATTAGTAGTGTCAAGGATAACAGCGTCAGCCGTTCTCGTCAGCGGGGAATGGGCGCGATTCTTGTCGTAACTGTCTCGGCGCGATAATTCCTTCATCTGTTCTTCCAGGTTAGAGGTCACATTAAGACGGACAAAATCAATCAATCGACGACGTGCCCTTTCCTCAAGAGAAGCATCAAGGTAAATCTTCATATCTGCTTCGGGGAAGACCACCGATGTTGTATCCCGACCCTCTGCTACCACGTTCCCATTCTTTGCGATTTCTCTTTGTTGTCTAACCATAGCCTCCCGGACACCTGCATGAGCCGATACCTGCGACACTGCGGCTGTGACCTCTGCCGATCTTATAGCTTGGGTAACATCTTCCTGGCCGAGGAAAGCGCGGTTATTATCTTTCTCCATCTGGAATTTGATAGATATCTGGTCTGCCGCATCGGTTAGAGCTTGTCCATCTGAAATAGGGATGTTATTCCTTAGGGCATGTAGAGTCACCGCGCGGTACATAGCCCCTGTGTCTAAATAAATATACCCCAATCTGGCCGCCAATAATCTGGCGGTTGTCGATTTCCCTGAGCCGGCCGGGCCATCTATGGCAATCACTTTTCCGGCCAATGCCTGAAGCTTATATTGCTTAGCCATAAGCTAACTATTATAATCAATTCTCCGGAAAAATCAACCCCTTTTTTCCCCTCTTTTTGCACTATATACGGTGACATCTGAATTCCTTCTTTGGCATCAAGATTAATTTGGCAGAAGCAACCATTGATTCTTTCATAATTAGCTCCTGCTTTTCCCTGGCCGAATAAATTTTCTGATCCTCGTCCTTCTATAAATTTAGTTGACTAATCCCCTCCACGTCATTAAATTCCGGCGTTTTATTGGCAACAGTGGAAGTCCACAGCGGCAATAGGTATGTTATTGATTCAGTTTAGGTTGGCAATTTCAATCATTAAATAAATGGATGGAACACTTATTTTATTGATGTTCTTCTTGAATCGATAGAGAATATTCAAACGCCTTAACATATTACATGAAATGAATCAAAATATAATACAGTTTCATGAAAGGAAAACTTCATGAGTCAAAGTCTACTATTGGGAATTGTTCTCGTAATCAGCCTCTTCGGCCTCTTTGTCGCCTTCCTTTTAGCCAAGTGGATCTTGAGGAGGGGTACAGGCAGTGAGGCCATGCAGGCGATATCAAACGCCATCAAAGAAGGCGCCGAAGCCTTTCTGAGGCGGCAAAACCGGACCATTCTTATTCTGGCGGCGTTGTTTGCGGTGGTCCTGTTTGTTGGGTATGGATTTATTCGCGAACACCGCGCTTTTGACCCGGTCGGAAGCTCTTTTGAGTTGGCCGGTTGGATTACCCTGTCATTTATTCTCGGCGCCTTATGCTCGGTCATTGCCGGATATGTCGGAATGTGGGTTTCCATCCGGAGCAACATCCGGACAGCCACCGCCGCTCTTTCAAGCATTAATGACGCTCTTCGGATAGCCTTGCGTGGCGGAGCAGTCTCCGGCTTGCTGGTCGTCGCCATGAGCCTTCTTGGTGTTGGCGGGCTATACGCTCTTGTCAGTTCTTTTTCCAATGTCGATCCGGCTAAGATTCCGCTTCTGATCGTCGGTTATGGTTTTGGCGCTTCATTTGTGGCGCTTTTCGCCCAGCTTGGCGGAGGTATTTATACCAAGGCGGCTGATGTCGGCGCTGACTTAGTCGGCAAAGTCGAGGCCGGTATTCCAGAGGATGACCCGAGAAATCCGGCTGTGATAGCCGATCTTGTCGGCGACAATGTCGGTGACTGCGCTGGTCGTGGAGCTGACCTATTTGAGTCAACCGCCGCGGAAAATATCGGCGCGATGATTCTTGGCGCATCTCTGGCCGCCGCATCAGAAAAGGCCGGCCTGGCTTTCTCGGCTGGAATCGTGGGCGTGATGATGTTCCCTCTGATCGCCCGTGCGTTTGGTATCATCGCTTCAATTATTGGCATCATTATGGTTCGCATGGATAAAGAAGAAAAAATGGATCCGATGGATGCTCTCAACCGGGGCTATTATATCGCGGTGGCGCTGGCGATGATTGCCTTCGGAGGCGCCAGCTATTGGCTGCTGGATTCCCCCGGCGCTCCCCATGCCTGGTGGCATTTCTTCCTCTGCGGAATTATCGGAGTCCTGACTTCAGTGGCCTTTGTTTATATAACCCAGTACTATACTGAATACAGATATAAGCCGGTACAGTCGATAGCGGAGGCTTCCAAAACCGGCCCGGCCACAAATATTATCGCCGGTATCGGCGTCGGTCTTGAGTGCACCTGGATGCCGGCATTGGTCATGGGAGGAGCCCTTCTTGGTTCGTATTATCTGGGTAAAACCAGCGGCCTTCCACACGCCGGGTTATTTGGCACAGCCGTGGCGACCATGGGAATGCTGGCGACGGCGGCCTATATCCTGGCGATGGATACTTTCGGCCCTATCACCGACAATGCCGGAGGTATTGTCGAAATGTCGCAACAGCCGGAACATATTCGCAAGAAAACCGATCGGCTGGACGCTGTCGGCAATACCACCAAAGCCCTCACCAAGGGGTATGCGGTTGGTTCGGCGGCTCTGGCGGCGTTTCTGCTATTCCAGGCCTATATGGATGAAGTGGCTCAGTACGCCGGGCAGGAAATGAAAGCAGTGAATCTTGCCAATCCCGTTGTCTTTGTCGGCGGATTATTTGGCGCCGCGCTGGTTTTCTTATTCTCGGCCATGGCCATTCGCGCGGTCGGCAAGGCGGCACAGGCGATTATTGAAGAAGTGCGCCGGCAGTATTCAAAGCTCCAGCGTATTAATGACATTATTCAATTCCCGAAAGATTTCAAGCCGGATTATGGCTCATGTGTTGATATCGTGACCAAATCGGCGCTACGCAAGATGGTCGCTCCGGGCTTGCTGGTTGTATTGACCCCGATAACTGTCGGCCTGGTTTTCAAAGCATTTATTACTCCGGAAAATAAACTAATCTCGGCGGAAGCGGTCGCAGGATTATTGATGGTTGGCACTATTTGCGGAATCCTGATGGCGCTTTTCCTGAATAACGGCGGCGGCGCCTGGGACAATGCCAAAAAATATATTGAATCCGGCGCTCATGGCGGGAAATACCTGACAATGCCTGATGGCACAAAGGCCAAGAATCCGACTCACGCCGCGGCCGTGGTCGGCGACACAGTCGGAGATCCGTTCAAAGACACCGCCGGTCCATCATTGCATGTGCTGATCAAACTTCTTTCGACCATCACGCTTGTCCTCGCTCCGCTGTTTATCTGACGATTCTTTTTCTTTATAACGCAAAAAGCCTGAGAGCAACCTCTCAGGCTTTCTTATTTCCAGGTTTGGAATATAAGTCGCATCAGAAGCGCAGAGGGCAGGAAATGCCGTTTTTCCCAATTGACTTATTGAAAGCATATAGATTATTATTTACATACATTGTCCGGAAATTTTTAGGAGGATTCGGTGATGAGTAAAACTGATGAAAACCTCAGGACGGCGTTTGCCGGGGAATCTCAGGCCCGCAACAGATATACTTTCTTTGCCCAGGTAGCTCGAAAAGAGGGGTATCATTACATTGCAAAAATATTTGAGGAAACCGCCGAGAATGAACGTCGTCATGCCAAGGATGAATTAGCGCTCTTGAAAGGAATTGGCAACACTGTCGCAAATCTAAAAGAAGCCATGAGCGGCGAGGGTCATGAAGCGGCGAGCATGTATCCTGATTTTGCCAGAGAGGCTGAAGCCGAGGGGAACAAGGCCGCCGCAAATCTATTCATGCAGATCGCGAAGGTGGAAATGCGCCATCAGGAAAGATACAAAAAGCTACTGGCGCTGGTTGAATCCGGCATGGTTTACAAACGGGAAAAATCAACTAAATGGAAATGCAGTGTCTGCGGTTATATTCATGAAGGTCCCGAGCCGCCGGCTAAATGCCCGTGCTGTCAGCATCCCAGAGAATATTTTGAACCGGCCAATCTTGATTTTTGAGCATCAACTTGCCAGAAAGCGCCTTTGACTCAAAAAGCTCCTGCGCCAATTTGGTTTCCGGGCATTATGGGTTCGGATGAATCAGATATCCGGCGTCTTTCAGGCGGGATTCGAGCCAGAGGCGGATTGAATGAGGTTCTGATTCATTAGTGCAAAAAAATGTCGCAGTCAATCCGGTATCGCCGATGACACCTGAAGCGTGCATTCGTCCAATATAGGAGATTGCAAAATGATCTTTGGCGCCCGCGACCTGCCGGGAGAAATTATTTACCACACTCTCCCCGTCCGAAAACAGGTCGAGGAAATGCAAATCTAAGGGTGCGCTGAATTTATAGCGCACCCTCAGTTTACTTGCGCAATCGGTTGTTGGATTGGCCCAGACTTCAATCATAGTGCATTTATCGAAAAGCGCCCTAAACCTTTTTTACTTTGATGGTCGTCACCTTATCTCCGGTCGCCAGAGAAGATACTACTTCTGCCTTATAGTAAGTATTTCTCTTGAACAGATCATTATAAAACTCGGGGGTGAAGGCGGGCTTGTTATGCACTTTGCCGACATAAACCAGATTCATCAAGCCGATGACAGCGCCTTCAGCCAGATATGAGACGCTATGATCGCATTTTCCATACATTGCCCGGTATCCCACGCTTTCGTAATCATCATGGATCACAAATTCGGTTTCTTTTTCGCTGACATGCGGCGCCTGCCAGCGTCCCCACCCAAGGGAATTGGCTACGGCAACCATCCCATGCACCCAATCCTCTTTCGATTTGAGATTCGGCTTTATGAGCGCATCCCATTCCGGAGAGGTCATAATGCCGCCGAAAGTATTGAAGGCACAAACATGACCGGCTTCGACAAGAAGCGGTCTGGCGACATCAATACCCTCTTTACCGAATTTATTGGAGAGGGCATGTTCGAATTCAAACGATATGCGGTTGTAATAATTAGCATACATTCTTGTCAGATAGACGCCAAAGGCAGGGATCAAACCATTTTGGTCGCCGACCAGCTCCATACCGGATACTGCATTCAGGATGCCGTCGTAGTCAACATTGTTTTTCTCGACGGGTAGGGGTTTGTGGTCGTGCAATTGTCCCATTCCGACGGGATTAAAAACCGACCAATTGGGCTTACCCTGACGGATTGAGAATTCGCACTTGTTGTCAGAATGCTTGGATTTGCACGATGTCTCCTCGACCGAATAGGAGGCAAAAGGTTGATTGTATATCGCGGCCGCGGTACCGGCCAGCCAGCCCTCAACGAAATGACAAACCGGTCGATTTGAATCGCCAAATTTTGACTTCCAGGCCACGGCATAATGTGAGTGCGGAGTGGATACGGTTCCGCCTGTCTCTTTTATGGTTCCAAGATCAAGCGAGCCGAATCCTGCCCAGCGAAAGAGTTCCCCTGCGAGTTGTTTGCGCCTTTTTTCGTCGCCGACATTTACCGCTGAAAAGAGATTCTGCATTTGGGCATAAGCAACCTCGGCCGCCGCGCCAACCAGAAATGGTTGGGAGTCAATGTAGTCGGCGTCTTCGATAGAACGTTGGAGAAAAGTATTATAATGATGGCAATGGAAGAGCATCGGTTCGTCGCCGACAACACAGCGGCGATGTTCAAAATCGAGTCTATACGGTACCGAATAGGTCTTCATATTTTTTGTCTGTTTTTCAGCCATATTTCACCTCATTGAGTTTAATAATTCCAAATACTACAAGGTTATGAAAAAATTAGAATGGGCATTTATTGCCCACAATTTCAGTCGCCGCGGAGCGGCAAGCATCAAGGTACTGATTGGAACAGTTTGTATCGGGGCCTATCTGATGAAAAATTAGACCCTCTTTGCAAGTAAGCGGTAAGAGTTTAGCTCTGAGGCGAGCGACAGACTGGACTTCTCCGTTTTTTTCGACCCAGTCAACTATCTTGAAAAGAGAATTCGGCATGGGCAATTCCTCCTCTGTTTTATAAGTGAGATTAAGGGCTATTTTCATGAATTTTATCGGCAATTAGGCGAGGCAAATCCGGTCTTTTTGGTAGAGAATATCGTCCACTTTATGATATTGTTCAATTTTATGGCAGACTAAAACCGAAATAGCATAAAACGGCGAAATGCTCTTCTCTCGACTCAGCGGATTGTTGAAATATAAATCATGGCCCCTCCGCGGCGAGCGGTATTTGTAAATCAATAAGGGCAAATAGGTTTGTCCATGTGGGCATATCGACAAACAACCCTGCGCCTAAATAATCAATATTGCTTTTTTAGCCGCATTTGCCGGGCAGGCGCGGCCACTACTATATTCCCCTGCAGAGAAATGGAGCGGTTGATATCAAAACCGCTTTTGATAGATATGGCAGTATGGTTGCTTGCCGTTATTATCGTAGTAATCCTGATGATAATTTTCGGCCACCCAGAATTTGTCAGCCTTCGCCAATTCGGTGACGACATCATATCCCTTTGATTTTAATATACCGATCAACTTCTCGGCAATCTGTTTTTGATTATCATCGGTGTAGAAAATGGCGGAGCGATATTGGTCACCGATATCGGGACCCTGGCGATTTTTCTGGGTCGGGTCATGAATTTCGAAGAAAAGGCACGCCAGAGTCTCAAAATTTGTTTTGGCAGGATTGAATTCTATCTCGACGGTCTCGGCGTGGCCGGTTGTATCGGCGCAAACATCTCGATAAGTTGGATTAGGCGTATGGCCGCCCATATAGCCGACACGGGCGGACAATACTCCCTCGGCCTTGTCCAGCAAATATTCTGTACCCCAAAAACAACCTCCGGCAAAATATGCCTTCTGAGTCGCCGTTTCCTGAGAAGCGGGCACAAAATCCATAGAGATGGAATTGACGCAGTAGCGGGTATTTTTGGCAGTAAGATGCTCGCCCTCAAAGACATGCCCAAGATGGGCGCCGCATCGGGCACAACTGATTTCGGTGCGAATGCCATCCGGATCGAGGGTGCGCTTTATCGCTTCCGGAATCTCATCATCAAAACTCGGCCATCCGCAATCGGAATCGAATTTATCAGTGGAGCGGTAAAGGGGGGACCCGCATTGCTTGCATGTGTATGCACCTTCAGCGTTATTTTTACAGTATTTGCCCGTGAACGGAGGCTCGGTTCCCTTATATTTTATTACCCGTTCTTCTTCCGGCGTTAGTTTATTGTATGTCATACTATTCCCCGTATTATTTTCTTTGGATTTCATGGTCAACGGCAGAAGGCTTATTATTAATACAACCGCACCGCAGAGTATGATTGAGTTTATTCGATCACTTTGGATATTCATAATCTTCCTTTTCAAAATAGAATACCAGGACAATCATCCACCGACCGAAATCGAAGGAATTCGGATCCTAACTTACCTCAAGAACACAAGGATAGCGCCATTGGTTCCAAGAGAGTGTTGGCAAGATGACCAAAGATATCCGAGTGGCGCATTTCGACGCGATGCAAGCCAAAACAACTTGAAACTTAGGATAAGTTATCGTATATAAGGAACAATGGATAAGTTAATCAAGCGGGCAATCGGCTCAATATTATTGGCAATTTCGATGGTGCTTATTGTATGCCTGCTTTCAAGCGGCTGTGCGAGTGATAATGGCTCGCAAGCCAACCGGGGCGGGGGCGGTGGAAAGGGAATGGCAGCGGTAGAGGCCATGGTAGTACAGCCCCAGCTTCTCCGCAATAAGATATTTACTACCGGGACACTCCTCGCCAACGAAGAGGCTGAATTGAGACCGGAGATTTCAGGTAGAGTCACGGGGGTCTTCTTTGAAGAAGGGAAAAGGGTAAAGCAAGGCGAACCTCTGCTAAAAATAAATGACCGAGAGATTCAGGCACAACTCAAAAGTAAGGAAATCGAGGAAAAGCAGGCTGGCGACGAAGAACGCCGAAAGAAGAGGCTTTTTGAGAGCAAGGGAATCAGTCAGGAAGAGTATGACAAGGCTTTGAATGCCCTTCAAATGGTGCAGGCTCAAAAAGAAGCTTTAAAATCCCAGCTTGCTGAAACTGAGATAGGGGCGCCATTTGATGGTGTTATAGGTCTGCGCTATGTCAGCGAGGGAGGCTATGTTACGCCCGATGCACGAATTGCAACCATGCAGGACATTGACCCGATGAAAGCCGAATTCTCGGTACCGGAGAAATATGCCGGACAACTCAGGAACGGAACTGAGATTCTTGTTCGGGTCGGCGACTCTCAGGAGGAATTCAAGGGTGTTGTTTATGCGGTGGAATCAAAAATAGACCAGGACACTCGCACTATTAAGGCCCGTGCAAAAATTCCCAATTCGGGCAACAACCTCATAACGGGGTCTTTTGCCAAAGTTGAGATTACATTGGAGGAAATTGCCGATGCCATCGTAATCCCGTCAGAAGTGGTGATTCCTCAGATAAGCGGCTCAATAGTATTTGTCTGTGAGAACGGCAAGGCCAAGTCTGTCCCGATCAAAACCGGCATCAGAACTGAAACCGGAATTCAGATTACAGAAGGTTTGGCGCTCAACGATACTTTGATCGTCAGCGGCATACTTCAACTTACGGATGGTAAAGGGGTTCAAATAAAGGCTATCAGGAGCAATTGACAGGGAAAATTGAAAAAGTGTTTGTAATGGCAAGGAGCTTCTATCATAATCATCGAGTTCCCCAATCTGTCATTCCGTGCTTGACACGGAATCCAGAAGTGAGTCACTGACTTGCACTTACGAACCACTTTCTGGGTTCCCGATCAAATCGGGAATGACGATTCCTATGTCATATTGCTCAAAATACTACTTTTTCCCACGTCTAAAGGTTTTTCAACAATCCCGACAGCATCGCTCCCATGAATATATCCTCCCTAAGCATCAGTCGCCCGGTCTTATCCATAGTTCTTTCGATTCTAATCGTTCTTTTCGGAGCTATTGGATTTGTGTTTTTGGGCGTCCGCGAGTATCCCAGCGTTGACCCTCCCGTTATTACAGTCAGCGCCAATTATACTGGGGCCAATGCCGATGTAATTGAATCGCAGGTTACTGAACCGCTGGAAGAGCAGATTAATGGAATTGCGGGCATCCGCTCCCTGACATCATCAAGCAGTGATGGCCGGAGCAGGATTACGGTGGAATTTCAGCTCGGAATCGATATGGATGTGGCGGCCAATGATGTCCGCGATCGGGTATCAGCCGCGGCGCATGATCTTCCGCCCGATATTGATCCTCCGACGGTCTCAAAAGCTGATGCGGATGCAACCCCGATATTGTCAGTCACTCTTCAGAGCGATAAGCGATCATTGCTGGAATTGTCGGCGATCGCCAGTGATGTATTCAAAGAGCGCCTGCAAACTATTCCGGGTGTTAGCGGGGTAGATATCTGGGGTGAAAAAAGATACGCAATCAAACTTCTTATCGATCCGGCGCGGCTGGCCTCGCATAATTTGACCCCCCTCGATGTAAGAAACGCTCTTAATCGCGAGAATGTCGAATTGCCTTCAGGGCGGATAGAAGGGTATAACACGGAATTGCCCATACGGACTTTCGGGCGGCTGTCGACGCCTGAGGAATTTAATGAGCTCATTATCAAGGAATCGGCGGGATCGGTAGTCAGATTCAGCGACGTTGGCCGGGCTGTTCTGGCGCCGGAGAATGAACGGCAGATAATGCGCGGGAACGGGGGGAATCCAATGGTCGCGGTGGTCATCACTCCCCAACCGGGATCCAATCACATTGCAATCGCCGATGAGTTTTATCGTCGGGTCAAACAGATAATAAGAGATGTACCGGAAGATATCAGGTTTAATGTCGCGATGGACACAACGGCCAATATCCGACGGGCCATTACCGAAGTTGTTGAAACCATCATTATCGCTTTTCTTCTGGTCGTGCTGGTGATCTTTATATTTTTGCGCCATTGGCGAACTACAATTATCCCGATGCTGGCTATTCCAATTTCTCTGATCGGCGCATTCTTTATAATGTACGTAGCCGGATTCTCGATCAATATTCTCACCCTGCTCGCTATTGTACTATCGACAGGTATTGTTGTCGATGATGCTATAGTAGTACTGGAAAATATCTATAAGAGAATCGAAAAGGGTATGGACCCAATCGAGGCAGGGCATAAGGGATCGAAAGAAATCATATTTGCAATTATTTCGACTACAATTACGCTCGCCTCGGTATTTTTGCCGATTATGTTTCTTCAGGGACTGACCGGTCGATTATTCCGGGAATTTGGGATTGTCGTAGCCGGCTCGGTGCTGATTTCGGCCTTCGTATCCCTTACTTTGACCCCGATGATGAGCGCCAGGATTCTGCATAAACCTGCCGCTGAGGGTAAATTGTTCCTGTTAAGCGAACAATGGTTCAACCGATTAGCTTCCGGTTACCATCGGTCATTGCGCCAATTCACAGACCGGAGATGGCTGGCCCCCATTATCATGTTGGCCTCGGTCGCTCTTATTCTTGGGCTGGGGTCGCTCATCCCCTCAGAATTGGCCCCGATGGAAGACAAGAGTCGATTATCTATCAGCTCCACCGCTCCTGAGGGGACATCGTATGAAGCGATGTATGATTATATGAGCAAAATCATTGCCGTTGTTGACACGCTGACCGAAAAAGACGTAATCATTTCCGTTACTTCAGGGGGAGGCGGCGGGGGAAGCGTAAATAGCGGATTTGTTAGAGTTTCTCTCATTCCGCCCAACAACCGGAAACAGACTCAACAAGAAATTGCCGATGCTCTCACCGACAAATTAAGAGATTTTACTTTTGCCAGATCTTATGTAACCCAGGAGCAGACAATTGGCGGAGGCGGCCGCGGAAGAGGGCTTCCTATTCAATATGTCATCCAGTCCCCCTCTTTTGAGAAATTGAGGGATGTAATTCCGAGGTTTATGGATAAGGCCCAAACCGATTCGGTTTTTCAGATTGTTGATTTGGATCTGAAATTTACAAAGCCTGAACTGACGATTACGATAGACCGGGAGCGGGCACGGGCGCTGGGTATCACGGTCAGGGATGTTGCCGAAACGCTTCAGCTGTTCTTTAGCGGGCAGAGGTACGGTTACTTTGTCATGAACGGTAAGCAATATCCTGTTATTGCTCAGGCCGAGCGCGCCGATCGGGACGAACCGCTTGATTTAAATTCCATCTATGTCAAAAACAGCCGAGGGGAACTGATTCAGCTCGATAATCTCGTCAGTTTATCCTACCGAAGCAGTCCTCCGCAACTGTATCGATATAATCGATATGTAGCGGCAACGGTGATGGCGTCTCCGGCAATGGGATATACGATAGGCGATGGCATCAACGAGATGGACAAAATTCGCGCCAGTGTTCTTGACGAATCATTCTCGACCAGCCTGGCTGGAGCTGCCAAAGACTATATGGAAAGCTCGAATACTCTTCTGTTTGCATTTATGCTGGCGCTGATTCTGGTGTATCTGATCCTGTCGGCTCAATTTGAGAGCTTCCGCGATCCATTAATAATCATGTTCACTGTTCCACTTGCGCTCGCGGGGGCAATTTTATCACTCTGGATATTTAAGCAGACTTTTAACATATTCAGTCAGATCGGGATTATTGCTCTGATCGGTATTGTGACTAAAAATGGAATATTAATAGTGGAATTTGCCAATCAACGAAAGGCGCAGGGGTTATCAATCAAGGAAGCGGTTATAGATGCCGCGGCCCAGCGCTTTCGTCCAATCTTAATGACCAGCCTGGCAACTGTTTTCGGCGTGCTACCAATTGCTCTGGCGCTTGGGGCGGCGGCGAAAAGCCGAATGTCGATTGGGATCGTCATTATTGGGGGATTATTATTTTCGCTTGGTCTAACATTATATGTCATACCGGCGCTCTATACATATCTGTCAACTGAGAAGAAGTCCCGGAGCGTCATTCCCGTAATTGAAACCGCTGAGACGAAAAATTTCTGAGTGAGTTACAATGGACGATGCTATTACTCTGAAGCCGATCGGCTATGTAGCCTCACCGGTTGAGGAAACGGTGGATGAGAAATGGGGCGAAGTAGTATCGAGAGTGGTATTACTGCCGGAATATAAAGGCGGGTTTGATGGTCTTGAGGGTTTTTCGCATGTTATCATTTGAAGTTTGATTTCCTTATTGCATTCGCACACATGAAAAAGTAGTTGCTTTCAGGCAAAGCATGTCTTAGCTTGTGTAAACCCCTGTCCGAATTGTCTGACGACATACAATTTGTGTTAACGGTAATTGACGTGAGGTACAAGTAATATGAAGAAGCTTTCGATCGGCATTGTCGACCTTGTAGCCAAGGCTCCGACACGGACGATGTGGATGCGTGTCATGGGCGCTAACTTTGTCAGTATTATGCCTCAAGTCGTGGCTACGTGGTGCGAAGAACAGGGGCACAACGTTACGTTGGTCACATATACGGGTAGAGAGAATCTCATCGAGGATTTGCCGGCCGGAGTTGACTTCGTCTTCATTAGCTCATTCACTGAAGCGGCTCTATTGTCCTACGCCCTCAGCAATCTGTTCCGATCGCGAGGAGCGGTTACTGCCCTTGGCGGGCCCCATGCTCGCTGTTATCCGCAGGATGCGCAGAAGTATTTTGACTATGTCCTGGGGTTCACCGACAAAGCGCTGATCCACGAGGCGCTTCGGGATTGCGCCCAACACCGGCCTGTTGGTCTGCGCCTTTCGGCTGATCATCATCCGGTCCAACTGCCTGGTGTGAGTGAACGCTGGAAATTCATAGAACAGACCCTACGGAAAGCGCCAATTATTAAGATGGTCCCGCTCTTGAGCAGCCTCGGTTGCCCGTATTCCTGTGATTTCTGTATTGACTCATCGGTGCCTTATCAGCCGTTAGATACGGATGCGATGAAAGAAGATCTGCATTTTCTGCTTGGCAAGTTGAGGCGCCCCCGGGTAGCGTGGCACGACCCGAACTTTGGTGTCCGCTTCGACAGTTGTATGGATGCCATAGAGGAAGTGGCGCCGCCGGGTCGCATCGACTTCATTGCCGAATCGACCCTTTCCCTGCTTTCGGAGTCCCGTGTGAAGCGACTTAAGCGCAATGGTTTCAAGGCTCTGTTGCCGGGAATTGAATCGTGGTTTGAAATGGGCAGGAAGTCGAAGACAGGAAAGACGACGGGGATAGATAAGGTCAAAATGGTCTCTGATCATGTCAACATGATTCTGCGACATATCCCGTATGTGCAAACAAATCATATCTTCGGACTCGACGGTGACGAGGGACCGGAACCGTTCGAACTTACCAAACGGTTCCTGGATCTTAGTCCGGGAGCCTTTCCGGCCTATTCAATGCTCTCGGCGTTCGGACAGGCGGCCCCGCAGAATCTGGAATTTCAGCGAGCGAATCGAGTTCTGCCGTTCCCATTTCACTTTCTCAGCAATATCCAGATGAACATCAAGCCGAAAAACTACTCGTGGTTGGAGTTTTATGATCATCTCATTGATGTGACAGAGTACTCTTTCTCTTCCCGTCTGATATTTCGACGGTTTCTGGCAAATGGAGAGACAATTCCGAGATGGCTGAATGTCGTCCGCGGATTTTCATCAGAACGATTTGGTCGAATCAAGTACTACACCGAGATACGGCGGCGACTGGATACTGACCGGCAGTTCCGGCCTTTCTTCGAGCAGGAGACAACGGAGATCCCCGAATACTTTGTGGAGGGAATACGTAAGGATCTCGGCGAGTTTTGGGACTGGTTGCCGCACGGAGCAGTATGCCATGATCCCAACGCTTATCTCTTGTCGGTAGAGAAGGCATGTTCCGCCTGCAACATTCCAAGCGCCGGCGCGGCCTGATGCCCAAGACGACATTAGGCTCTTCGCACGCTGGCAACTGTATCAAGAAGGAGAAAATAAAAAAGGAGGCCGGCCAAAGGCCAGTCTCCTCAGAAACCAATCCCGTGCCAAAGTGGCCACGGGTTTTATTATGTTGCCGTTAGTACGACTTGCGGTCGCCATTGCCGCCGCCCTGGTTGCCGCTTTGGGCGCGTGGTTTCGCTTCATTGACATTCAACGCGCGTCCATTCAGATCCTGGCCATTGAGGCCGCTAATGGCGGCTACCGCTTCATTTTTTGCAGACATTTCGACAAACGCAAAACCTCTTGGCTCTCCGCTGTACCTGTCCGTAATAATGTTGACGGTTGCGACTTCGCCAAAACCCTCGAAGGCATGGCGTAATTGATCTTCTGTCGTATCGAACGACATGTTTCCGATGTAGATATTCATTACTACACTCCATTGTTGCTTATCCCGAAGTGAACTGCATTCCAAGGAAATCAGGCGCTTCAAGACAAATGACATGTTGCGCATCATTGCGCGATCAATTCGAGATTAAGCTTTAGCGGAGAGTTGTAGATTAGGACAAAACTACGAAAAAGGTCGAACTCAAATCAATGTTGACTATTCATTATATCGGATACTTCAACGAAAACCTACGATTATTTTCGTAAATCTCAGTTTATTCTGGCAGTTGCCTCTTGTAGTTATTCAAAAAAAGCGTCATAATTTGGGTACTGTAATTCTCTTGAAAAAGTCATGAAGAATAGGGCATGGCCCTTAAGTTATTTTTTTGCAGGCGCTTATAAGAATTATAGCGGTACGGGGAATCGAACCCCGGTTTGATGGCTGAGAACCACCCGTCCGAAATAGGCATTTTCAATAATTCATTGATATGCATCAGGATACGACTTAATCCATTAAATCTCAAAGAATTTCGAGTTTGATATGTTTTGATCTCTTTTAATATGTTTTAAGCTGTTTTGATCTGAAATGGTCCCAAAATGGTCCCAAGCCGAAAATTTGATAATAGACAATTGTGTCTATTATCGCAGATATTTTCCAATCGATGGCTAAGGCCAGGTCAAGATTACTTGAGCTTTGTCAATAATTCTCTTTTGGATGGTATTAGCTCAGTTGAACGAAACGACCTCAGCATCATTACATAACCGCAGAATCAAAATCCAATTTCTATCTATAGTGAAATATTCGTTATAACACAATTTGATCAGTAGCTATTAGAGGCTTCGAACCCCGGAGTATTCAGGGAGCATTTCTAGCAACCTCTTATGTTTCATAAGAGTCGGAAGAACCCCTTGAAACATAATAAATTCTGGCTTCGACATATTTTGAAGCCTCTTGATATATCTTAATCGGCCTTGATTTAAAATGGACACCGAATGGACACAATGACGGTCGAGCGGTGTCATTGCACACCTCGCCGGATTTATATTATGTCCTCTTTCTGTCCGTATTGGGCTAAAGTGGATTAAAGATTAATTGGAACGTCGAGCGATTATGTAGAGCAATTCGAAATATCTGCTGCAGAACCTGCTACACAATTATTACATTGCTTAAACGGATAGTGGTGTCAATTGTCATCACGACAAATTCATCGAAGCAACCAGTTCGTCAAAATAAGCCGTCAGGCTTTCGTCGGGGGAAAGCGCAAGCTCTCCCTGGAGCCGCTGTTCATATACCCGGTAAGTTTGAAATGCCCTATAAAGTTCGCCATTTATGACCCGCGCCTTCATCATCTCGCGAACGCCCTCGTCCCACAATGGATCAAGCTCTAGACCTTTTTCCAATACAGTAATTGCTTCTGAAACCTTGCCTCTATTCATTAACACCTTCGCCAACATGGATGATATTTCTAGGAATTTCTGCAGCAATCTTTCGCGACACTCAACCGCATAAGCCTCAAATCTCTCCTCAGCCAATAATTCTCCTCGATAGATAGAAATGGCGCTCCTAAGAATGGTCTCTTGATACTGGGATCGTATCTTGGTTGAGGAATCATGAAATTCTGCCTTAGCCAGAAGACTCTCGAATTCGAATATATCAACCACGGATCCATTTGGCATAATCAAACTATAATGCTGGTTGGAATAGACAATGTAGGATTTACCTTTTGGATCATGGTATGGATCCAATGCCTGTCGCAGATCCTTTACACAGGTCCGAAGAATGGGCATACTTCTGACAGGGTCGCTTTCAGGCCATAATGTTTCAATGATTACTTCTTCATGAATGGGACCGCACCGTTCAATAAGCAAAAGCTGGAGAAGTTGTCGCGATTTCTTGCGATTAAAAATCACATATCTGCCGCCCACAACAACTGAAAATCCACCAAACATTTTGATGAATAGCGGAGGAAGCGGGATAGTCTGCAACTTCTCCAAATAGAGCTGCGCTGCAATCGCCACAGATTTATTCTTGTTCTCCTTCAGAGCGCTTGCGACACGGGTCAACCCGCGAACCAGCAGATCTGTTCCAGCCATAAGCAGATTGCGCACCTCGATCGGAGTCAGATCTTTAGAGCATAATTCTGCATTGAAGGCAATTGTCAGGTCAATCTGATGATCCCCTTTAAGGAGAAGGCGAGCTGAATCAGTAAATATCCCATATCTACTTGACTTTGTTATCACAAATGATGACACAAAATCATTAGCCATAGGGTAGGAAAACCAATGAAGGCGGTTCAATTCGCGCAATCCGGCGCGCAGGAACTTCTCGATGGATGCTTGTCGTCCTTTGCTGTCAAACCAGAGCGCTTCCAGAAAGCAAGCTGTTACTCTCCAAGCCTTGGATTTGGTGATTTCGGAGAGTTTATAGGTTTCTGCGGCTGTTTTTTCTAAAGCAGGCCAGTTACGGGTCAAAGCCGCCTGCATTGCTTCTCGACCTAGCCACAAGAGTCGTTGTTCTGTTCGAGCCCCAAGCGATGCCGTTGCATCAATTCGAAGCTCTCTCCTTTCGCCATCCGGAAGGCAGCAGTAATCAAGCCATATCGCATTCGAAATTCGCTCCCTCTCGTCGTATTCAACGGACTTGTCATATGCGCTGTTCAGATATTTTAACCCCTCTTCCATCTCGCCCAGATACCAGTATGCTATTCCACGGCACCTGTCCGCGTACATCTCAACCCCACGATTGCGCATACCAAATGAACCCATTATCTGCACCGCTCTTTCGGCGGATTCAAGCGCGCGTCGGTGCTGGCCGCAGGAAATATGTACTTCTGAAATGTTGACCAGTACCATAGGTACATTAGTAAATGCCTTCTTCCCTTCACATTTTTCCAGAACCTTCTGGAATTGCACCAGAGCTTCCTTTGATTTCCCTGAGAAATGGGTGAACAGAGCGATATTGCTCTCTACGGTGATGCGATAATCAAACAGGGCTTCATTAATCATAGAAAGGCAGATTCTCGAATGTTCAATAGCCTTTTCTTCGCGGAGTTCCTGATGGGCGGCAAGGGAGAGTAATACATGGACACCCGCCTCAATTGATTTTCCAAAAT
>CAZCFT010000029.1:0-23847 GCA_964498015.1 uncultured Ignavibacteriaceae bacterium | reverse complement strand
TCTATTTGTGGAGAAAATTGTTTTATTGTTTTATTATCCCCAATTGATGGAAAAGGCCGATTTAATCACCCATTATTATATTGGAACTCGGAAGGCATTGCTATATCGTGTGGCGGGATTGACCGGAAATATGACCGCCGACCAGTACCAAAAATCCAGTTTTGAGCAGGCTATAAGTCATTATCTGAAGCAGAACTCTGATTCAGGCAACTACTTTATGAAAAGATTTCAGCTACGGAATCCCAATAACCTGACCGCCAATTATGTTTCAGGCGTTATGGCTTTTGACCTCAAATACTATAAAGAGGCCGAGTATTTTTTGGGGAGATCAGTTAAATACTCGCCTACCGATTTCCACTTGCGCTATAAGATGGGAGAACTCTATATTAAGATGTCCGAAATTTTGGGAAAGAATGAGTATCGAGAAAAGGGTATGATTGAATTAGATGCCGCTCGAAAATACAATCCGTCTTCAGTGCAATTGAAGGGAAATATTGAAAATCTCTTAAGCGCGAAGAAAGTCACAGATCTTGAATAAAATCATCTCAGTTATAGTCCCAGCCTTCAATGAAGAAGGCAATATTGATGAGTTTGTCGGTCATTTCAAGCAGATGGTCGATCGCGCCAGAGATCAATATGAGTTGATATTCGTCGATGACGGTTCCTCAGACGGCACACTCGATAAGATAAAAGCGGCGGCTGAAAAACATCCATTTATTAAGTTCAAAAAGCATCCCTATAATCTCGGTCTTACCGAGGCGCTTCAAACCGGATTTTCGCTTGCCACGGGAGAAATATATGTCTTTTACCCGGCGGATCTGCAATATATGCCGCAGGATATACCGGCCTTGGTGGCGCCTATTTTTGAAGGCGCCGATATTGTAACCGGATGGAAGCAGGGGAAATACAAGAAGAAATTTGTTTCGGGGATATATAATTATCTGTCACGAAGAATATTTAACTTAAAGGTTCATGATCTAAATTCCGTGAAAGCCTTCAAGGCTGATATCATGAAGGATATATTTCTTCGAAAAGATTGGCATCGATATCTTGTGGTATTGGCCGCCGACAGAGGACGGAGAATCGAGGAGGTTAAGATTCCGCTTTATGAACGACATTGGGGAAAATCAAAATTCTCCTTGCTTCGTATCCCGATTGGAGTCCTGGATATGTTGGCGGTGAAAACGCAAATCTCATTATTGAAAAAGCCTCTGCTCTTTTTTGGCCTGGGCGGTTCCATTTCTTTCGCCCTGGGCGTCATCATCGGTTTCATTGCCTTGTATTTCAGGTTTATTCTGCATGAAGGATTTCGTCCTCTTATCTATCTGGTGATGCTCCTGCTTGGCCTGGGCCTGGGACTATTCATTCTCGGTTTCCTGGCGGAAGGGATGGCGGCGCTCAAAGAGGAATTAGGGGCAATTAGAAAGAAACTTGACGATATTGAAAATCATTCAAAAAGATAAATTGATTTCACATCCGTTCAGTTGAGAGTTTCTCAGAACTGGAGAGAAATTTTGAAGAAAAAAAAAGAATCAGCGGAACATTACCATAGCAAATCGTCCGCGGCAAGCTGGAATCCGGAAAACTTCCGATATTACTTCCCTGTTTTGCTCGGTATCATGTTTGTGGGTGTCGTTGTTCTTTTCCGACAGTTTATTTTCTCCGATAAGATGCTCTATGGATCAGATACCATAAATGCGGGCATTTTCTTTCGCCATTTTTATGTAGAATATGTCAAACTGCATGGCGCTGTTCCGGTTTGGAATCCTTTCATATTTGCCGGCATGCCATTTATTGATGCCTTCCACGGCGATATTTTTTATCCTCTCTCAATTCTCAAATTCTTTGGCAATTTTTACCGGATGCTCGGATTTAATCTTGTTCTGCATATTTTTCTGGCCGGCATTTTTATGTATTTTACGGCCCGGCAATTTCGCCTTTCGCGAATAGCATCAACATTATCTGCTGTCGCCTATATGTTTTCAGGTTTTCTTGTCTCACTTGTAGCGCCCGGACATGACGGCAAGATTTTTGTCACAACCCTTTTTCCTCTGGCCATACTTTTCCTCGACCGGGCCTTTGAAAAAAAGGCAATCTTGAATTTTTCCCTGCTTGGGCTGGTTCTCGGTATTATCATTCTCAGTCCTCACCCTCAGCTATCTTATTACTCCCTATGGGGGATTGCATTATATGGAGCTTTCAAGATTTTCCTTTTATATAGGGAATCGCATTCAATAACGGCGACCGCCAAACCGGCCGGGCTTTTTGCGGCGGCCATTATCGTGGGGCTTCTGATATCAGCGATCCAATTTTATCCCGGTTACATATATACGACTGAATATTCTCCTCGCGCCGAAACTAAGCGAGGCTATGATTGGGCGACTTCTTGGTCGATGCATGAGCAGGAAGCTATTTCACTTATTGTGCCCGAATTTGTGGGAAGCAATTCCGGTGAGGGAAATTATTATTGGGGGAAAAATGCTTTCAAGGATAATTCCGAATATGCCGGTATTATCCCGCTCTTTCTTGCTTTTATCGGGATATTTTTTTCTCGCAGAAAAGAAGCGTACTTTCTTGGCGGATTAGCGCTCTTCGCCCTGATTTATGCGCTGGGCGATACCACGCCTTTCTTTAAGCTGTTTTATTATCTTATTCCAAATGTCAAATCTCTGCGCGCTCCCAGTACGATCATGTTTCTGTTCCTGTTCTCCATTTCGCTTCTGGCTGGAATCGGATTCCAGCATATAATCGAAAAGGGGCGAGATTTACCGGAAAGAACCCGCAAGAAACTATTGCGTTATCTTATGATTTTCCCGGCCGTTCTTTTTGCTTTTGCGGCATTGTACTCCATCGCCGGCGAGGCCATGTTGTCCATACATTCGTCCCTTCTCTACAGTGGTATCAAGTCCCAAATCGTCGGACAAGGCATTACTAAATGGCAATTGGCTTTAATGAATCTTCCCAATATTCAATCCGGATTCTGGATTGTCTCTTTTCTCGTAGCTATAAGCGCTACGGTTATCATGCTTTATATGTCTCGTAAAGCTGGGATATTCATGCTGTTATTTATACCGCTGTTGGCAATGATAGATGGAATAAGGTTCAATTCCCGATTTATTGGCATCTATGACCAGCGTCAGCAGTTTTACCCGACTCCTGTAACTACTTATCTGAATTCTCTGCCGGGGGAGTTTAGGGTATTAAATCTGAATGCCGTGCCGAACGATTACTTGCCGTTTTTTGGAATAGAGGTCGTCACAGGTTATCACGGCAATCAACTCCGATGGTATGATGATCTCTTGGGAGGTCCGGCATTGACCAATCAGGGAAATCCGAATTTTCTGAATCTTATCGGGACTCGATACATTCTGGCGCCCAAAGCTGCCAAGCTTCCTCCGGATTATTTTGGTCCGGGCAGTCTGACTTTAGAGAAGGACTTCGGGGCGGCCACTTTGTATAGAAATGCCAGCGCCTTGCCGCGGGCGTTTCTGGTCAACAAATATGAAGTAATTCCTGACAGGAAAGACATCTATCCTCGGATTCTTTCCGGAAAGGATGACCTTCTGAAAAAAGTCTTTCTCGAAGAGAATCCATCGATAGATATATCAGCCGGCGATACTGTTCTCCCGCCGGCTGAAATTGCATCTTATGCCAATGACTCGGTTGTGATTGATGTGCAGACGCCTGTCAATTGCCTCCTTGTTATGACAGATAATTATTATCGGGCATGGGAGGCAATGGTAGATAGAATCAAGATACCTGTTCTCAGAGCCGACGGGTCATTCCGGACCATACCCCTGAAGGCGGGAACCAAGCGAGTGATATTCAAATATAACAGAGAAATGAATAACCGTGGGAAAATGCTGACGACTCTGGGAATTTTTATTGTCGCGGCAGTATTGGGATTCAATCTCTACCAAAATTATCGTGGGAGAAAGAAAAATAAGCCTTAGATTTGCAAGAAGGAACTTATGAGCAGCGAAAAGAGAGCTCTTATTATATTCCCGACCTATAATGAAAAGGAGAATATTGAAAATATTGTCCGGGCCGTCTTGGCGCAGGATAAAAGGGTCGAGGTTTTAATAGTCGACGACAGTTCTCCCGACGGCACAGGGGAAATTGGCGATCACTTGGCCAAAGAAAATCCCCTCATAAGCATTTTGCATCGCCAGAAAAAGGAGGGGCTTGGACGGGCTTATATTGCCGGTTTTAAGTGGGGGTTGGAGAGGAAATATGATTATATCCTTGAAATGGACGCCGACTTTTCGCACGATCCGCAATATGTCCCGGATTTCCTGAAAGCCATCGAAGAAAGTGATCTGGTTTTGGGCTCCAGATATATTTCAGGCGTCAATGTCATAAACTGGCCAATGAGCCGCCTTCTCCTCTCTTACTTTGCGAATGTTTACACCAGAATAGTAACCGGCCTGCCCGTGAGAGATGCGACCGGCGGTTTCAAGTGCTTCCGGAGGCAGACGCTTGAATCAATCAATCTTGACGCAATCAAATCGAATGGATATATATTTCAGATAGAAGTTTCCATGCGGGCATGGAAGAAAGGGCTTCGTATTATTGAGATTCCTATTGTTTTCACCGACCGCCAGCATGGGGCTTCAAAGATGTCCAAGAGAATTGTGCGAGAAGCTATCTGGAAAGTCTGGTATCTCCGGCTGATGTCGATTCTTGGCAAGCTGAATTAGGTGGCCGACCTTAGCTCCGACATACTTGTATCGGCAATAGTTGTCGCCTGCAATTCCGCGGAGAGAATTGCACCGTGCCTGAGAATTCTTTCTGATGAGATCATTCGAGTTGGGGGAGAGATTATTATTTTCGACAATCATTCTCTTGACAGTACGGTGAAGTCTGTGAGCTCTGTTACGCCATCGGCAATTGTCATTAAATCGGAAAAAAATATCGGTTTTGCTGCGGCAGTCGATAAGGCCTCCAAATCGGCACAGGGGAAATATCTTCTTTTTTTGAATCCGGATGTCATATTGGATCATGGCACGATAAAGGAGCTTATGGACAATATGGCCGACCAGCTTTCCGCAGGTGCGGTCGTGGCAAGAATGCGCAATCCTGACAGCAGTTTTCAGCCGACCTGCAGGCATTTTCCTACGATCGGGAATATCTTCTTCTCCCGCGGTTCCATTCTGAGTTTCTTGGGATGGGATCAAGATGACAAATATACGCTTGGCGACTTTTCACAGGCGGCAGAGGTCCCAGCCGCTTCGGCCACCTGCATGCTGATCGAGCGGGATTTTTTTATTTCCATTGGCGGATTTGACAGTCGTTTTTTCCTTTTCATGGAAGATACCGACCTTTGCCTCCGTATCCGGCAAGCAGGAAGAAAGATTTATTTCATTCCGGGCGCGGGTGGAGTCCATTTCTGGGGAGGGAGTTCCGACATTTCTCCAACCATGAGAAGTTGGTGTCATCATGTATCTGTCTGGAGATATTTCCTCAAGCATTATCCCAACGGTTTTTCGGTGTTTTTACTTCCAATCGCCTTAATAGTGAATTTTGTTAGCCGGGCGATAATTGGATCAAAAAGAAAAAGGCAGAAATTTCATCCATGAAAGTCCCGTTTCTAATATCAGCATTCGTGCTCTCAGGGCTATTGGTATTTGTTCTTACACGAGTTGCGATCGGGATATGTCATAGGTGGTCTATTTATGACCTTCCCGGGCGACATAAACGCCATAAAAGGCCGACCCCTAATTTGGGCGGATTGGCAATTTTTATATCAATTTGGAGCGTAATGGAATTGCTGTATTTGATAGATCCAACTTTTCTGGCCGACGTGAGAATCTACTTACCATATATTTTTGCGGGTTCCCTCATTGTTTTCTTGGTGGGGCTCATTGATGATATCAGCCCACTTCCGGCGTGGCCCAAATTGTTTGCCGAACTGGTCGCGGGAATAATTCTCTACTTCGGAGGCCTGTCTATAAACACTCTTTCAATACCCGGCCTCGGCAGTATCAATTCCTCCGGCTTCGGAATGGCTATTACTATCCTCTGGGTGGTCGGGCTAACCAATGCAATTAATCTGATTGATGGTCTTGATGGGCTTGCTTCCGGGGTTTCCGGCATCGCCGCCGCCGCGCTGGTCGCGATCGGGATTAATTTTCATATCGAATCTGTGACAATCATTTCTCTGATATTATGCGGAGCATTATCCTCTTTTTGGCTCTACAATCGCTATCCGGCCAAGATTTTTTTGGGCGATAACGGTTCATTGCTCATAGGATATTTCTTCGCGGTGATCTCCCTGATAGTGCCCATTAAGTCCTTCACACTGGCGGCTCTCTTCATTCCGCTGGTTGTTCTTGGAGCGCCACTGATTGAAACCATCTCCTCATTTATCCGCCGGCTTACGGCCGGTAAGAACATAATGCAGGCCGACAGGAGACATATTTTTCATTATCTGAGATATGCCGGTCTCTCCCGGGGATTGATTGTCAATCTATTTTATCTTCTGGGCGCCGTCTTTGGCCTGATATCCATAATGATGCTCTTTTTTGACCGAATCATTGTCATGGCAATACTGCTCCTTTTTATGGTTGTTATTTTTATAATATATTTTATCTTAATCTCCAAAATTAGGAGAGCATAACAGTGAAGATGCGCGAGTAATTTAAATATGCCGGATAGATTGGGTCTTGATTTTGAGAAGCCGATTCTCGAGCTGGAAAAGAAAATTTCCGATATGAAGGATTTTGCGGCTGGGGCGAATATTGAACTGCGCGGCGAGATTGAATCCCTGCAGACCAAAATGGAGAAGCTTCGCACCGAGATCTTCAGCAATCTTACCCGATGGCAAAAGGTTCAGCTGGCCCGACATCCACGCCGACCGCACACTTCTGATTATATTGAGCTAATGGCCGCCGATTTTGTTGAACTGCATGGAGATCGATACTTCGCCGATGATAAAGCGCTTATCGGCGGGTTTGCCAAGCTTGATGGCAAGTCCGTTTTGATAGTTGGTCAGCAGAAGGGGAGAGATACCAAGCAAAAGCTTCTGCGGAATTTCGGTATGATGCATCCCGATGGTTATCGGAAAGCGCTTCGCCTTTTCAAGCTTGCGGAAAAATTCAATAAACCGATAGTAATTCTAATTGACACGCCGGGGGCATATCCCGGAATCGGAGCCGAGGAAAGAGGGCAGGCCGAGGCCATCGCAAAGAATCTGCGAGAGATGTCGATTTTGAAAGTTCCCATTGTCATCATAATTATTGGCGAGGGAGCATCAGGAGGAGCGCTTGGAATCGGTATTGGAGATAAGATTTATATGCTTGAGTACTCCTGGTATTCGGTTATCTCCCCAGAGGGATGTGCCGCGATTCTCTGGCGCGATGCGGCGATGGCTCCTCAGGCGGCTGAGGCTCTCAAACTGACATCTGACGATCTTCTGGAGCTTGGAATAATTGATAAGATAATTAATGAACCTCCGGGCGGCGCTCATAATGACTATAAAGGCATGGCTAATGTTTTGAAGAAGGAAATCCTTGACGCCCTGGCCGAATTGGGAAATTTCTCTATAGAGGAAGTGCTTCAGAAAAGATTTGAAAAATTCCGTCGAATGGGCGTTTATAGGGAGCAGGAGGAATAATATGCCATTATCGAGCGAGTTGCTTGAAATCATAGTCTGTCCCAGATGCAAGGGAGTGTTGACTTATCTAATCGAGAAAGAGAAGCTGAATTGCGAAGTATGCCGCCTTTCGTTTCGGGTGGAAGATGATATCCCAATATTGCTTCTTGAAGAAGCGGAAAATTATTGATTTGAGGTGAATATATGAAGTTGTCAAAATTCTGTTCAGAAGAGCTGATAACTTTCGGTCTTAAAGCCGCCGACAAGCAAGGTGTGCTCAAAGAGTTAGTGGAATTGGCCGGAAAGTCCAGTCTGGTCAAGGATGCCGACGAGCTTCTGCGCGACGTGAGGGAAAGAGAAAATCTGGTCACTACTGGAGTGGGGTATGGAGTAGCTTTTCCCCATGCCAAGACAAAAGCTACTAAGGGGATCGTTATTGCCTTTGGACGCTCCGACAAGGGGGTTGAATTCGATGCCATGGATCATAAATCAGCCCACCTCTTTTTCTTGATCGCCGCGCCTGAGGATGCCATCGGCGCACATTTGAACGTCATGGCCAGATTATCATACATTATGAAATCTGAAGAAAACCGTAATAAGATGATGACAGTTACCTCGCCGGGCGAACTGCTTCAAATGATTGATACCGTCGAATGAGTTAGGCGGAGCAGGGAGGCTCCAGGATTATGGCATGGTCTTCGACGATTTTTCACAGGAATCGTCGGTTCCTAAATTTCGGATTGACGCTCGCCATCTTTCTGTCTGTGACAATATCAGGCGATCAAGTGAGACCGCTTATCGGCAATGTCTCAACCCTTCTGTTCTACTCCCCATTTTATAGGCTCAAGGAGAAAATTGAGGGTCTGAGAAATGTGAGCGAAGAAAATTTTCGGCTGAAAAAACAGCTGACAGAGATAAGTCTTCAATTGGGCGCCTTGCAGGAGGCTAAAAGAGAAAATCGAAGACTGCGGGAATTTATCGGCTTCAAGCCGCCCAGTGATTTTCAGATGATCCCCGTCAAAATTGTCTCCATACTTGAACATTTCTACCCCATAGGAGCGGTCATCAATAAGGGAAGTAATGATGGCATAAGACCAAATCAAGCCGTCGTAAATCGATATGGGCTGGTGGGGAAAATCAAGGAAACGATGTCCCATTCTGCGGCCATCCAGCTACTGACTGACCCCGGTAATGCCGTGGCAATAAGGGTTGCCGATACCCACCAGATGGGTACGGTAAGATATTCGCCTGAAAAGAGAATGATGCTTTATAACCTCCCTGCCGATGCGCAGATAAAAAAAGGAGACCTAATTGTAACTTCAGGTATGGGCGGCATCTATCCTGCCGGTCTGGCAGTCGCCAGGGTCGATTCAGTTTTCCCTAATCAGGGAGAAATCCTTAAATCGGTACAATTGAAACCGGCCGCAGACTTTTTTGGCATTGACGAATTATATGTTCTAACCGGGGGCGGGCAGTGAAAGCGTTCTTGTTCATATTCAGCCTTTTCCTAATGGCCTTTTATAATACAATGCTATCCGATACGATTTCCATTTACGGCGTCTCAATTGATTTGCCTGTAGCCTTGGTGACGTTGACGGCCTTTTCTTTCAATGAATTTGGAACCACTTGGTTCGCGATTTTGCTGGCCATTGTGGCCTCAACACAGCGCCTTGACTTCATGCCCTGGGAAATAGGCTCCCTTGCAGGAATAGCCATTGCCGTCAATATGATAAGTGTCAGAATGAACCTCGATTCCACAGCCTCTAAATTAGTATTAATGGGATGTTCCGTTCTGGCTCATAATATCTTGATAACAGCGGTTTTTTCCTTCGAGAATTTCTATTTTGTACTTCTCAGATACATCTTGCCCGGCGTAGCATATTCCCTGATTCTCGGATGGGTCTTTATTGTTATCGGCAAAGGTCTCCTGGGCTTAGGCCGGATGCGGATGTAATTTTGCGATGCGTAAATATCAGATTGATAGGGAATCGCGTGCCAGAATTTCCGGAATCTTAGTAATCATCGCTCTGCTGAGTATTATCAGCGGACTCTTTTATCATCAGATCATAAGATATAGTTATTTCAGGAAACAATCCGAGAGCAATCGGATTCGGGTGCGTCCCATTGTCCCCAAGAGGGGCGTCATCTACGATCGCAATAAAGAGATGATTGCTGATAACAGGCTTTCTTATGCGCTATCGATAATTCCCTGCGAGCAGGTCAAAGGCGTGACCATCCCTCGACTCAGCAGCCTGCTGGGCATTGATTCCAATGAAATCAAAGCCAAGGAGGCCGCAAATTTCACCAGCATCTATATCCCGGCTCTTGTCAGAAGAGATCAAGGGATTGATGTCATTTCTGCCCTCGATGAGAATGCCGAATTTTACCCCGGGGTAACCTACAGTGTCGAATCAGTTCGCAGGTATACGGAGGGGATTTCTGCAGAGACCTTTATCGGATATATCGGGGAGGTTTCTCCCGAAGAGGTTGATTTGCAGTCGCCGAAGGGGTATCGTCCGGGCCGCTTGATTGGGAAAAAGGGGATTGAAAAAGCCTACGATTCCGAGCTTCGAGGTATCGAAGGCGCTGATTATATTGAAGTGTCGGCGCGCGGGCAGATAATAGGTCAGTATGAGGGAAGAGACAAAGTACCCGGCGTGCCCGGTTCGGATGTCGTATTGACAATCGACGCGGCGCTTCAGCGATTGATAGTGCATATTTTTGACAGCCTTCAGCACGCCGGAGGAGTGGTCGCTATCGACCCCAGAAATGGAGAAATTCTTGCTCTGGCATCGTCCCCCAGCCTTGATCCGAATATATTCTCTGGTATCATTCCTTCCGACATCTGGAGGAGCATAGTGTCTGACTCCAATCATCCCCTGCTGAATCGACCATTGACCGGGTTATATCCCCCGGGGTCATCATCAAAGCCCTTGACAGCCGGCGCCGCTTTGGAGGCAGGCCTGATTACCGACGAAACCCATCTTCGCCCATGCTATGGAGGCATGAGATTCGGAAATAGATATTTTAAATGTTGGGATGCGAAGGGACATGGAAGTCTGACCGTGTATCACGCCCTTGAGCAGTCATGCGACGTATTTTTTTATCAAGTTGGACAAATTCTTGGCGTGGATACATGGGGAAAATATGCCTCAAAATGCGGGTTCGGAAAGAAAGTCGGAATCGATATTCCGGGTGAGCAAAACGGCATTTCTCCGAGCATCCCTTATTACAACAAAGTGTACGGAAAAAAGGGCTGGTCCAAGCTTCTTGTAGTTAATCTTGCAATTGGTCAGGGCGAATTTACGGTCACGCCGCTTCAACTGGCGCAGCTTTACTCAGGCATAGCCAATAATGGCGTGGTTTTTAGACCGCATCTGCTGAAAGAGACTTTGAATCCCGAAGGTACATCAACTCCGACCCAGCCCGAGGTCTCTTTTCGCCTGCCCTTTTCAGGACAAACGATTGCCATACTTAGGGCCGGCCTCGAATTGGTTGTGCAGGGAGACCGAGGTACCGCCCGGGGACAAAGAAGCAAGAATTACAAGGTCTCGGGGAAAACCGGCACGGCCCAGAATCCGCATGGCAAGGACCACTCCTGGTTTGTAGGATACGCGCCATCGGAAGATCCCAGAATTGTTGTATGTGCCATAGTGGAGAATGCCGGGCATGGATCCGAAGTCGCAGCGCCGCTGGTTTCAAAAGTGATAAAACAATATCTTATGCCGGAACCGGAGCCGCCAATTGTCAAGTCAGCGGACTCCGCCAAAATACAGAGACCATAGAGATGAGATTTGAATTTAGAAATCTTGATTGGAAATTGATTCTATCGGCTCTGCTCCTTTCGCTAATAGGCGTAGTCATGATTTATTCCGCTCAGTACGATCCGGCCACCGGTGCATCTCTCAATAATTATATCAAACAGATTATTTGGCTTGTTGTTGCTCTTATTATATTTGCATTCGTGGCTCGTATCCCATTGAGAATTCTCGACCTTGCGGCATATCCATTTTTTGCAATTTCTCTCCTCTTATTGATTCTCGTTTTAGTTATCGGAGAGACCAGAATGGGCGCCTCAAGATGGTTTGCTCTGGGCCCTTTAAGTCTGGGGCCGTCGGATATAGCCAAACTGGCTCTTGTTTTGGCTTTATCACGTTATCTGGCTCACACCAAGCTCCCCCCTGAATCAAAAAGGCGCCTTGCTTTTTCAGCGCTGATGGCCGGAGTTCCCGCGATGTTTATAATGAAACAACCGGATTTGGGAACATCGCTCGTTTGTATTGCGGTCCTGGCCAGTCTCTGGTTCTGGGCCGGTCTTTCTCCCTATTATCTGGCGCTCATCTTTTCCCCTTTTGTCTCCCTTATCGCCGCTTTCCACTGGGTGACGTGGATCATCTATCTGGTAATTCTAATCTTGTTCGTGCTTCTACTCCGTCCAGGCCTTCTTTTTGCGTTTGTAGTTGTGACAATTAATCTTGGGTTTGGTGTGATCACTCCTTTTGTCTGGAACCACCTTGCCGACTATCAGAAACTGCGAGCGCTTACCTTTCTTGACCCCGGCCGGGATCCCAAAAAGGCGGGCTATCAAATTATTCAATCTAAAATCGCCATCGGCTCCGGCGGTCTTCTCGGAAAGGGGTATCTTGGAGGCTCCCAGAGTCAGCTCAAATTCCTTCCGGAAAGGCATACCGACTTCATTTTTTCCGTTATTGGCGAAGAGTTCGGTTTTTGGGGCACAACCATTGTGATTCTTATTTTTGGATATTTGTTCTATCGGGGAATTAGAATTGCCGCGCGATGCCGCTCGAGATTCGCCTCTAATCTGGCCTGGGGCGCGCTCACCATATTATTCTTCCAATTCTATGTGAATGTAGGGATGACATTTGGCTTGATGCCGGTGACCGGATTGCCTTTGCCATTTATCAGCTATGGAGGAACATCGCTCTTATTATCGTGGAGCTTGATAGGAATCATTGTGCTTGCGGATTATAACAGAACGGAGTATTAACCTTTTCCAATTTTTATGAAGAATTCTCTGAAAAAAATAGCCCTTGCCGCACTGCCGACTATGGCGCTCTTTTCAACCGTGATTACTTATTCAACTGAGTTGAAGGAGACAATTCCGGATGAATATATCACTTCTATTAGGTCCGTAAATTCGTTTCGCCAATCAGGCAAAATCTCTTTTGGCGGACTTGAAGGAAACGCTGAAATCATATTTCAATCGCCAGACAAGACGGTGACCAAATATGATTTGGGGGAATTTAAGTTTTCTCAGATATATGATGGGCATACCGCCTGGATGAGAGATCAAAATGATCAAGTTGTCGAATTGACAGGGAATGAACGTCAAAAGGTTATAAACACAGCTTATATGGCGGGATTTTCCTATTTGCTTGATGACCGCATGCCCGGAAAGGTTGTTTTTGCCGGAGATACTCTTTTGGCCGAGAAGAAATATTGTTTTTTCATCGCCTATCCAGACGGAGGCGACTCTATTAAATTGCTTGTTAATCCCGTGAATGGCCGGCTGGAAATGACTGAGGAGTACATCGATGAAGTTCTGGTTCGCACATATCAAAAGGATTTCCGGCTTATAAATGGCATAGAATTTCCATTTTTATATCAAAGCGAATCGACTATTCCACAGTTGAATTCGACGCTTGAGATTGCTGATGTGCAATTAAACGTGCCCATCCCGGATTCCGTCTTTCAGACTGGGGCAGTTTCAAAAGTTGATTTTCAGTTTATTGGAAATTTGGATTCTGTGGTCGTCCCAATTAAATTTGTCAATGGGCATATCTTTGTACGGGTGCATGTCAACAGTTCAAAAGAGGCTTATTTTATTCTGGATTCCGGCGCTGGGTCGAATATTGTTGACAAGACCTTTGCCGGTCAACTGGGCTTGACTGTTTCTGGTGAGGTGGCCTCCAAGGGCGTCGCCGGCTACGAAACTGCCGCCCTGACGCATGTTGATTCTATTGTTGTAGGGCAAGTGGCGCTATTAGATCAAACGGCGGCAATCGCCGATCTCTCGGCTCTCAATATAACTTTGCCGGAGAAACCGGCTGGGCTTCTTGGCTATGATTTTATCTCCCGTTTCCCGATCAGAATTAATTATTCGACTTCAACCCTGGTTATGTTCAACCCGGCAATATTTGATTCCCCTGATTCAGCGCTGGCTATTGACTTGGATTTTATGATGAAAATCCCGGTTATTTCCGCAAAAATTGATAGCATCAAGGGCAGATTTCTGGTTGATCTCGGAAATTCGCTGGGACTCATTCTTCATAAGCCGTTCTCAGATAAACATAATCTTGAAGCTGGTTTTTCCGATATTAAGGAAATGAAGAGAACAATCGGCGGAATTGGTGGCATGACAGAGGCCTATGCCGCCACCGGAAAAACGTTCCAAATGGGTAACTGTACAATTGATAACCCCCCCTTGCTAATTGCCGGCGGGGATGCTGGAGCTATCAGATCGAGCAATGTCGATGGTAATATTGGAAATCTGATGCTGATGAAATTTGATCTGCTTCTGGATTATAACGCGCGGAAGCTGTATCTATTTCCCAGGCGGGCCGATATGAAATGAATGTTGACTTGATAGTATTATGGAATTATATAAACAGCTTGCTATATTTTTGAGAAGGCAGGAATGATGAGAGTTGGAATATTAACCGGAGGCGGCGATTGTCCGGGCACAAATGCCGTAATCCGGGCGGTAGCCCGCAAAGGGATTCTAAATTACAAATTTGAAATTTTAGGGATATTTGAGGGTTGGAAAGGCTTGCTAAAAGACGGCCTGATAAGGCCGCTTCAACTGAACGATGTCTCCGGCATTCTTCCGCGCGGCGGAACCATTCTAAGAACATCAAGAACCAACCCTTTCAAAATTGATAACGGGGTTGCATTGATCAAAGAAAATCTGAAGAAGTATAAGATTGATGCGCTTGTGGCCATCGGGGGGGAGGATACTCTGGGAGTGGCGGCGAAGCTATATCAGGATGGTATTAGAGTCGTGGGCGTTCCCAAGACGATTGACAATGATGTTATGGGAACCGACCGAACTTTCGGTTTCGACACCGCCCTGAATATTGCCACGGAAGCGATTGATCGTGTGCATACTACTGCGGAATCGCACAATCGAGTCATGTTGGTTGAGGTCATGGGACGACATGCCGGTTGGATTGCCATTGAGTCTGGAATAGCCGGTGGGGCCGACGTAATTCTAATTCCTGAAAAAACTACATTTGTCAGCGAGATCTGCAATCTTATCAAGCGTCGTCACAATCGCGGAAAGGACTTCTCGATTGTCGTCGTCGCGGAAGGCGCCAAGATGAAAATGTCACCTGAATCTAAGGATGAAGAGCTGGTTCTTCAGGATAAAAAGCTGGATTCTTTTGGTCATGTAAGGCTTGGCGGGATTGCCTATAAATTGGCCGAATTGATTGAGGCGGGCACCGGATACGAGACAAGAGTCGTTATTCTTGGCCATATCCAGCGCGGCGGCTCACCGACCGCCTTTGACCGAGTACTGGCAACGCGTTTTGGAGTCCATGCTATAGACTTAATTTATCAAGGGCAATTCGGAAATATGGTGGCTCTCCAAGGCACAAAGATTGTGCCTTATCCTCTTTCCAGTGTCGTGTCGCAGATTAAGACGATAGACCCGGAGATGATTGAAACAGCCGAGGTTTTCTTTGGATAGATATATCTTTTGCATTGCATTTTGTCTATTGATTATCGGAGCAGTCTTGTTGCCAACTGATCTTCATGGGGTGGAAATCCAACGTCAGGGATTTGCTTATAAAAATTTTGCAGGGGGAAGATTCGGAGCTTGGACTGGAATGGGCGAAACAAGAGCGTATGATGATAATTTGGGCGATTCTCTGGCATTCTCCAGGAGTAGTCTCTATGCAGAATTCTTCTATGCATATCGAATCAAGCCTCCCCTGGCGCTGGAATTTTCCATGGGTATCTTCAGTCGCGGCGACTTCAAATACTATTCGACGGATAATATCCTGCTCGGCACTGTAAATATTTACCCAATCCTGCTTTCCGCAAAGTTTTATCCACTTACCTCAGTCCAAAATCTGCCGTTTTTTTTCTATTTGCAGGCGGGCGGCGGAATAATTTACGGCAAGCAGGTTGCCACTGATTACAATTATGGTATCATGTTTACAAACGATTCTGAGACCAAGCTGACCTATATATTGGGAGGGGGCGTTGATTGGCCGGTCGCGGATCAGATTGGCCTTTGCGTGAATTATAAATACATTCCTGCCAAATTTGGCAAGATGCTCTCCGGCGTCAGAGATTATTCCGGATGGCAAATTTCATTTGGGGTAGGATACATTTTCGGCTCAAAAGGGAATTAAAACGAAACTGAAGGAGAAATAATTATGTCAATAAGAGTGGGTATTAACGGTTTTGGCCGCATTGGCCGTTTGGTTTTCAAGGCGGCCCGCAATTCCAACCTTGAGATAGTCGGTATCAATGATATCACCGATGCCTCGACGTTGGCTCATCTCTTGAAGTATGACTCAATCCACGGTAAGTATCCGGGGGAAGTCAGCTATGATGGCGAATTCATGGTTGTTGAAGGCAAAAAGGTTAAGGTTACCGCCGAGAAGGATCCAACCAAATTGCCCTGGAAGGAACTCGGCGTGCAGGTCGTTGTCGAATCGACCGGCATCATGAAAGGCAAAGCTGACGCCAGCAAGCATATCGCCGCCGGGGCAAACAAAGTCCTTATCTCTGCTCCCGCAAAGGAGCATGACGGCACATTTGTGATTGGCGTCAATGATAAAGATTATGATAAGCGTAAACATGATGTAATTTCCATTGGGAGTTGCACCACCAATGGCCTGGCTCCGATCGTCAAAGTCCTGCTTGACAATTTTGGTATCGAACGGGGATTTATGACAACTATTCACTCATATACTAACGACCAAAAAATTCTTGATTTGCCTCATAAGGACCTCCGCCGCGCCCGCGCCGCCGCGCTATCAATGATCCCAACCTCCACCGGCGCCGCCAAGGCCATCGCTGAGGTTATCCCGGCAATGAAGGGGAAAATGGACGGCGTGGCTATACGTGTTCCCACTCCTGATGCTTCGCTCGTGGATTTAGCGGTATTGCTCAGTCGTGAAGCGACCAAGGAGGAAATCAATGGCGCTATGAAGAAGGCGGCCGAGGGACCATTAAAAGGAATTCTGCAGTATTGCACCGATCCGATTGTTTCAGTCGATATTATCGGCAACTCACACAGCTCGATCTTCGACGCCGAATTGACTATGGCCAAAGGGAACTTTGCCAAAGTCTTTTCATGGTATGACAATGAATGGGGATTTTCCTGCAGGATGGTCCAGATGATTGAAAAAATGGTATAATTGAGATAATAATGGGAGTTTATTATGGATAAGATGGTAGTCTCTGACATTAATTTTAGGGGAAAAAAGGCCCTCGTGCGGGTAGATTTCAATGTACCGCTTGATAAAAATCTCAATATCACCGATGACCGCCGTATTGTGGAGTCACTCCCTACGATTAGAAAGATTATGGTGGATGGCGGACGAACCATCCTGTGCAGTCATCTGGGACGACCCAAAGGGAAGCGGGCGCCCGAGATGTCGTTGAAGCCGGCCGCCAAAAGACTCTCCGAGTTACTTCATAAGGATGTCAAATTCGCCCCGGATTGCATTGGCGCTGAGACCAAGAAAATGGCGGATGCTTTGAAAAATGGGGAAGTACTGCTTCTGGAAAATCTTCGTTATCATAACGAAGAAGAGAAAAACGACCTTGCGTTTGCCCAGCAACTGGCTGATTTGGCAGACATATATGTTAATGACGCCTTCGGTTCCGCTCATCGGGCGCACGCCTCGACTGAAGGAGTGACCAAGTTTATGTCAGTCAGAGTCGCCGGATTCCTGATGGAAAAAGAGCTGAAATATCTGGGCGGAGCCCTGAATGACCCCAAACGCCCCTTCGTCGCCATACTTGGAGGAGCCAAAATCTCGGGGAAAATCGATGTTATCCAAAATCTGCTTGATAAAGTTGACACAATTTTGATTGGCGGCGGAATGATTTTTACTTTCTTCAAAGCAATGGGAAAAAATATTGGAGCGTCACTTCTTGAGGAAGACAAGATCGAATTGGCACGGGAGATTATGAGTAAAGTCAAGGCCAAGAATCTCAAACTTATTCTACCTGTTGATTGTGTCGCCGCTGAGGAAATCTCAGATACTGCCAAATCACAGATTGTAAAGATTGACAATATTCCGGCCGGCATGAAAGGGCTTGATATCGGCCCCGAGACGATCAACCTATTCCGAAATGAATTGGAAAAGGCCAAGACAGTCGTCTGGAATGGCCCTATGGGCGTATTCGAGACCGAACAGTTTGCCAGAGGGACTTATGAAATTGCCGACATTCTCGCCAAAATAACCTCCAAAGGTGCAATAACCGTGGTTGGAGGAGGGGATTCAGCCGCAGCTGTTAGTAAGCGTGGGTTGGACAGAAAGTTGACTCATATTTCCACCGGCGGCGGCGCCTCGCTGGAATTCCTTGAAGGCAAGGTCCTGCCGGGAGTGGCCGGCTTGACAGATGCGAAAGTGAAAGTCTGATATGCGTCTAAAAATTATTGCCGGCAACTGGAAGATGAATAAGACCAATCCGGAAGCCCTTGAGCTGGTGCGTGAATTAATAACCAGCATTGGTGATGTTCATCATCCCCGTGTGGTTATCTGCCCTCCATTTACGGCCTTAAGCGAATTGGCGAAAGTCATCAAGGGGAGTCCCATTTTTCTTGGAGCCCAAAATATCTATTTCAAGGAATCGGGGGCATTTACCGGCGAGATTGCCCCATCGATGCTCTTGACAATCGGAGTCTCTTATGTTATTTTAGGACATTCGGAAAGAAGAGAGTATTTTTCCGAAGATGATATTATTGTTAGCGCCAAAGCAAAATTGGCCTTGAAAACCGGCCTGCTCCCAATCGTGTGTGTAGGGGAGAAGATGGAAGAAAGAGAGAAAGGACTAACAGAAAAGGTTGTCGGAAAACAGATCGCCGGTTCGCTCAAGGACCTGACTGATGATGAGTTGAGAAAAGTGGTAATCGCCTACGAACCTGTATGGGCGATTGGAACCGGCAAGACCGCAACACCCGAGCAAGCTCAGGAAGTCCATATTTTCATTAGAAGCAAACTGAGAGAAAGATATGGCGAAATTGCCGACACAATATCTATCTTGTATGGCGGGTCGGTGAACGATGAGAACGCAAGGAGTCTTTTAAGTCAACCCGATATCGATGGCGCTCTGGTTGGCGGAGCCAGTCTGAAAATAGACCAGTTTACGAAAATAATTCAGTCGGCTTAGTCCGGTTAGAAATAATTGAAATGGAGGAATAGAAATTGTTTGCATTAATGGTGGTATTTCACACTCTGGTTTGCATTCTTCTGGTGATTGTGGTCTTGATGCAGTCGTCCAAAGGCGAGGGATTAGCCGGAGCTTTTGGGGGCGGTGGAGGAGGGCTAACAGGAGCTGTTTTTGGGGGACGCGGCGCGGCATCATTTTTGTCCAAGGCAACTGCCGTTTTGGCGATAGTTTTCATGGTCAACTGCGGCGTATTGGCATTTATGTCAAGCCACCGGGCAGGCAGAACCTCGACTTTGACTCAATCGGCGGTAACTAAAGAAGCGGCCAAGGATATGGAGCGTCAGCAACAACAGCAACAGCAGACGCCCGGCGCCCCTGACCAAACAGACGGCCAACTGCCGACTGAGGGCCAGCCATCTTCAGGCGGCCAGACACCTCCGGCAGGTGGAAGTCAGTCGACAACACCTCCCACAACCACTGGCGGAGGAAAATAGTTAGACTGAATCGTAGGGGTTTGATTTATCAAACCCTTTAAATCAAAGATAAATTTTGCCGATGCGGAAGTGGTGAAATTGGTAGACACACCATCTTGAGGGGGTGGCGCTTAACGGCGTGGGGGTTCAAGTCCCCCCTTCCGCAGAAAAAAAGAAAGCCTTTGATTTTGGTCAAAGGCCTTTTTGGTTCATAATGACCGCAGAATTTAGATAAGGCTCGCAGGGAGAATATCTTTGCCCCAAATTCCCCTTGGATAATCACCAATTCCGCGTATATTTACTGCAGAAAATTACTTGCCTTAATAGGAGTATCGCATGCGTTTCGTTCAACTCTTTGTCATCACCGTTCTCGCCCTTATCCTCACGACAATACTGGAAGTCCGCAGTGGCGGAATAGCCTTTGCCGCCGAAACCCCCAATATCCAGGCCAGAGTCTATCTTGATACAAAAGCTCAGTATCTGGAATTCAAGAAAATGCACCTGGATGAGGTCTGGCAGGGAAAGGATTATATAGAAATTATTACAGACCAGCAAGAACTCGACAGGTTGGCATCTTTGGGTTTCAAAACCGAAATTATTATTTCGCAGGTTTCGGAATATTACCGTTCCCGTCTTCCAAAGACAAAAGATATGGGAGGATATAAGACCCTTGATGAGGTTTATGCCTATCTGGATGCAATAGTTGCCGCCTACCCGGGCATTGTTTCCGCCAAGGTAAATATCGGAAGTACTATAGAAGGTCGGCCAATGTGGGCGGTTAAGATTTCGGATAACCCGAATGTCGATGAAGATGAACCGGAGGTTTTATATACCGCCGCGATTCATGCCCGTGAAGTTGTCACTCCGGAAATTCTGTTTTATTTCATGGATTATCTTACCAATAATTATGGCGTCATTCCGGAAGTGACTAATCTGGTTGATAATAGAGAACTTTGGTTTGTTGTGATTGTCAATCCGGATGGATATTATTATAATCAGGTGACCGATCCGAGCGGCGGCGGGATGTGGCGCAAAAATCGCCGTAATAGTGGCGATGGCAATTTTGGCGTCGATTTGAACCGCAATTATGGATATCAATGGGGGTACGATGATTTGGGCTCCTCGCCGAACACATGGAGTGAAACCTATAGAGGGACCGGGTCGTTCTCGGAGCCGGAGACCCAGCATATGCAGGATTTTATAACGGCGCATAATTTTGTAATTACCATGTACCATCATTCCTATTCGAATTTGATTCTCTATCCCTGGGGTTATGATCAAATTTACACTCCCGATAATGCTATTTTTGTCGCTCTGGCCGACTCTGTCGCCGCTCTGAATGGATATGCTCCGGGTCCGGGCTGGGGATTATATGTTACCAACGGCGACAGTGATGACTGGGGATATGGCGAACAAACGACCAAGAACAAGAATTTTTCCATGACCATTGAATCAGGCTCGCAGACGGACGGCTTCTGGCCTACAATTCACCGCAAGACGGAAATTGTCCAAGAGGATCTTCAACCCAATCTCTTTTTGGCCCGTATCGCCGGCAATATTTATCAAGTCAAACCTCCCGATGCGCCGGTGATGACCACGCCGGATTATGTTGATAGGCTGAGCTATGATGTTACCTGGAGTTTGGATGATACATTGAATCCAGGCATCTTATACGAGCTTGTTGAGTACCAAAACAAAACCCGCTTTCTTGATTCGGTCAACAACTGGAATAACTGGACTACAGACAGATTCAATCTAACCACGGGCCGTTCGCATTCCGCCACGACAAGTTTTTTCTCCGGGGCAGAGAATAACGCGGTGCATTATATTCAAGCGAAAGATCCCATTAATGTTCTGGCCGGCGATTCTCTGAAATTCTGGACATACTATGATATTGAAGCCGACTATGATTACGGTTATGCCGAGGTCTCCATAGATGGGACAATTTTCACGCCGATCGCAGGGAATGTCACCACAGATTATAATCCCTATGGCTCCAACAGAGGCAATGGTATAACCGGCGCTTCGGGAGGATGGGTAGAAGGGAAATTTGATTTGTCCGCCTATATTGGTCAGGATATTTTTATCAGATTTTCATATTATACCGACGCTTACACTACTAACGAGGGTTTCTATGTTGACGACATCTATCCGGTAGAGGCGTTCGGAGCCGTGAATACAATATCTTCGGTAATTCCCGACACATTTTATCATTTTGATAATCGTCCCGAAGGCGTCTATTACTATAAAGCGCGCGCGATGGATGCTCAGAATCAGTGGGGGCAGTTTTCCACGCTTGAACTGGTTCATGTCGGAACGGGAGGTCCGTTTATTTGTGGGGATGCCAGCGGCAACGGAGTAGTGAACGCGCTTGATGTAACTTTCATCATCAATTTCCTTTATAAAGATGGACCTCCTCCGAATCCGACCGCGGCGGCTGATGTTAATCATTCCGGCATGGTCAATGCGCTTGATGTTACCTATCTTATAAACTTCCTCTATAAGGGAGGGGTGGCGCCGAATTGCCCGTAAAATATTGGGCGCTGAAACTTTCATTTAGCGATTGTAAAGATGATTTGTAGCGGACATTACGGAATGTCCGCCATTTTTCTTGTTGTATGCCTTAATGAAGCGCTCCCAAGCTTGCTCATGAAAAAGCGGCGTTTGAAAGGCGATAAACCATAGGCGGAGAGAGGAAAACCGGATACCGATAATCTTGCGCCGCCACACTCTTTTGGCCCCGCCCGGCAAATTCGATCCAACCGCCAAAAACTCCTTTGACAAGCCGTTTAGATTAATATTTTAGAGTTTGGATAAATGGAATTCTGATAATCAGAAAGGGAATAGTTTATGTTTTGCCCCAACTGCCGCTATAAATATGAGAAGCATATAACGCTTTGCCCCGAGTGTGGCGCCACTTTGGTGAAAGAATTGCCTCCCGAGAAAGAGCCGGAATATACCGAGCTGGTTACTGTTTACACAACCGCTGATGCCGGCCTGCTGGGGTTGGCAAAATCGATTCTTGAGGATGCCGGCATTGACTATTATGTTCGCGGGGAGTCAACCAAGACGCTATTCGCCGCTGGGTTTATGGAATTGCAGGTTCACCCGGAAGAAGCCGATGAGGCCGAGATGCTGATTGAAGAGATGGGGAAGGGAGGGGAGATGGCGCCTGGCGAAGAGGAAGACGAATAATGATAAGAATCATCGACAATCGTGAACGGTAAGCCGCAGGCGCCCCGGGGAATAACATGCGGCGCCAGCCCGTCAATAGCCGGATTTACCAACAATATCTTGCCTATCTAATTGGCACAAGAGCAGATTGGCCGGACAATATGACCGAATCTGAAGGAAAAATAATGACGAAGCATTTTTGTTATTTAAAGGATCTGGTCGCCAAGAAAAAAGTAATTCTGGCCGGGCCCTGTTTTGAGCTCAGAAAAGGGATAGTTATTCTTCAGACCGAGTCTCGACAGGAGGCCAGGACAATCATGGATAATGATCCGTCGGTAAAACAGGGGCTGCACCGGTACGAAATCTATCCGATGAAAGTTTCTTTGCTGATTGACAACCTGCCTTCGGAATAATGTGAGCCCTGAAGAAAGCATGTCTTGACCTCGCCCGCCGGATTTTCAGGTTACTCGAATAAAATGCCTGCATCAGATTTAATTCCCTCCCGTTGATCGAAAAATATTATATATTCTTGGATTGTTTATTATTAGGCTTGAAGGCCGAAAATTATTATAGGCGCTTAAATTCGAAGGTGAGACAATTAATCTATGGCGAATATAACACCGCAGACTAATTTCATCAAAGAAATTATTGAAGAAGATATAAAGGTAAATAAGTACGACGGGAAGATAATGACCCGTTTCCCCCCGGAACCGAATGGGTATCTTCATATCGGCCACGCCAAGTCGATCTGCCTTAATTTTGGAGTTGCGGCTCAGTATGGCGGCTTGTGCAATTTGCGCTTTGACGATACCAATCCGATCAAAGAGGAAGTTGAATATGTAGAGTCAATAAAAGAAGATATTCAATGGTTGGGGTTTGACTGGGGAAATAGGGAATATTACGCCTCCGATTATTTTGATGAGCTTTATGAATATGCAATTCAGTTGATAAAAAAGGAGAAAGCTTATGTTTGCGATTTGACGGCCGACCAAATTCGCAACACCCGCGGCACGCTTACTCAAGCGGGGAAAGAGAGTCCCTATCGCAATCGCAGTGTTGAGGAAAATATTAATCTTTTCGAGCGAATGAAAAAGGGCGAATTCCCCGATGGCACGCGGACCCTTCGCGCCAAAGTCGATATGGGTTCGCCTAATCTTAATATGCGTGATCCGGTGATGTATCGTATCCTGCATGCCTCGCATCACCGTACCGGCGATAAATGGTGTA
>CAZCFT010000028.1:0-23899 GCA_964498015.1 uncultured Ignavibacteriaceae bacterium | reverse complement strand
AACAAAACGGAAAATCAATGTCCGTAAGCCTCTAATTCACCCACCGATGCCTGGAATATATGAGAATATGGAGCGCTGGTTGTAGTAATATCAATCTTAATATATTTCGCATTTGTGCTTGAAATGGTAAATGATTCGTGTACCGGTTGAGAACCTTCCGAATTATTAGATAAGCGAGATGGTACAACTGTAGTCCAACTATTACCATCTGTGGACAGGCTTATTGAAAAAGTGTGTTGATGGGATGCCCACAGTACTCCTACACTATCAATTGCATAGATTTGGTCGAATTCAATTCTTAACCATGCGGGCATGTCCCAGCTATCTGACCAGGAAGTGGATTCTGTTCCATCATTTGCATAGTGGTCGTATTGTGTCTGACCCAGATACGTTCCTTCACTAATTGCAGTTGCAGTCCCGCCCTTTGATTGCAATGCCACATCACTGTTACTCAGCGGCTGAGGGCTCACAGTCACAAGACCGGATCGCACTTTTGTATCGGAGCCGACAGATGTGGTGACTGTAAGTGAAACTGAATACGTACCCGTGACGTAAGTGTGGCTCGGATTTTGCGAACTACTGGTTGCGTTATCACCAAAATCCCAAGTCCAGCTCGTAATTGCAGACGTCCCCGGGGTTGATGCATCACTAAATGATACAGCTAATGGCTCGACACCGCCTGTTGGAGTGGCAGAGAAGTCTGCGGTAGGTCCAGTCTTTCGTGAGGTAGGATCATCTGAACACCCTAATAACATAAGCACCATCATAATGAGGATGACTTGTGCAGCCATCTTGTTCCTGTTAACGTAATTCATACTTAGTTCTCCTTTCCATATTATCTTGGGCCGTGCTCTGGAATTCCCCAATTTCTCCCAGAGACCCAATTTGTACAATTCTCTTTTGCCCGACCATAAAAGGGAATTGTGGATCTCTTTGGTTTACCTCAATTTAGGGGGAGGGGGGGGGACCGTCAAGAGAAATTTCGGTTTTTTGGGGAGGTTTTTTGAAATATTTTTTATGTGAATTGGCAGAAAATGCGTCAGGAAGGGGTCCCTGACGCCGCTTGATGGGCATCACGGGTGTATCTGGCCAAAATGTCGGGTTTCTCGTCCCGCCTGCGGCGGATCTCGGAACACCGACCTACGGCTGGATTCCGGATCGAAGCGTCCGGAATGACAAATCGGGAAGCTAAAAGGCAATTATCACAAAATTTGATCTTTGGTAAATGCGGGATTTTTATTGAAAATCTGCTTGACTACCAACTGTATAATCGATAAATAGTTATAAGTATTCGGAGGAGGAGATAAATATGAGAAAGTTTTTAATCATAGTAATGGCATCCATGTTCTTTTTTGGCGCTTCAGAGGCGGGCAAGAAAAAAGATCTGGCGGGGAAAATAGAAAACGGTGTCTATACCGATGACGCATACAATTTTTCACTTGCTATCCCGGAAGCGTGGGATTCCAATATAAAGAAGGAGAAGAGCTCTGTCCGGCTGGCGCTTGTCAAAAAGCAGTATGATGTTCCGAAGCAGTTCCAGCATGCCCCCAGTTACACGACGGTGCCGAGGGTCACGGTTTATGTCGATACAACGTCATTGACCACGGATCAGTTTGTCGATTCACTTCTTTCAAACAAATTCAAGTCCAAGCAGAAGAATGATATTTTGTCGGAGTTTAAGGTTCTCTACGGCGATTTCCAGCTCAAAAAGCGGACCAAGATACCTATTGGCGATCTGAGCGGGGTCAAGATATCGGGGCAGACGCCCTATACGATTGAACTGCAGAGAGCCGGCACTGAGTCGGATAAGGCTGATGTGGTGACTGATTTCTGGGGTGGTTCGTTCTTTTTTGTCAAGGACGGAAGTAGTATCATAATAATGCAGTTGATTTGCGAATGGCGATATTTTGATGTTATAGAGCAAGAGTTTACCGGGATACTTGATGGGTTCAAGATTGTTAAACAGCCATGAGATTATTGCGTGGGGTAGCTGAGTCGGCAATAGCTTACCAGCAGATGTGGACTCGCCGCGGCGAGCCAGGCACAAAATAGGAGTTTTGAGACAGACTCGAGACTCCCGATGGCGCAAGCAATGAACTTATCCAACGTGAATATTACTATGCACTACAATAAATCGATCAAAGAGTTTTGTGGACCTTCCAAGGAGGCAGTATGTGGGTTTTCAGGGCAATCCTGATCCTTGTCATAATATTGATCATAGTGGGCTTTGCGGTTTACAACAGCAGACCAAGTCAGACAGTGGTTGTTGACCTGATTTGGAGGCAACAGGGAGATGTTCCGCTATTTACTATTGTCTTCTGGTCATTTGTTCTGGGGTCTCTGGTTTCCCTCTTGCTTTTTATTTCGGTCTATCTCAAGCAATCTAACCAACTTCGCGATGCCAACCGGTCAATCAAAGGATTGCAGGGAGAAGTTACCGCTCTTAGAAACAGGCCGATTGAAGAAACCAAGGATTTGCTGGATAAGAAAAGGGAATTGATGGAGTAAATATGGATAGCATAGTCATAGCTTTTCTACTGGCAATAATTGCCCTTATTTTTATCTATATTTACTATGACCGTTTTAAGAAAGAAAAGAAGGTCAAGGATCCCACTATCTACATAGACGCATTGAAAGCTCTGCTTGACGGATATGATGATGTGGCGTTCAGCAAATTCCGCGAGGTTGTCGCGGAAGACAGCGGTAATGTTGACGCCTATGTTCGGATAGGGGATATACTTCGAAAATATAATAAGCCGGATAAGGCGCTGCAGGTGCATAAGGACCTTACTATCAGACATGGGTTGACTCCCGACGAAAAGAAATTGATTTTGCGATCACTGGCCGATGATTTTGTTGCGGTTAAAGATATTGCCTCGGCTAAGGCGGCCTTGAAAGAGATTCTTTCTCTGGAAAGCGGTAATCGATGGGCTTTGGAAAAACTGCTTGATATTTATTTGCAAATAGGGGAATGGGAAGAAGCGTTTGAAATCAAGGAGAAACTAATCAAGCAGGATGGGAGCAAATCCAAAAGCGGATTGGCGATATATAAATTTCTTCAGGGAGAGAAGCTTTTCAATAACAAGGAATACCACAAGGCGCGGGTCCAATTCAAGGATGCGATAAGTACTGATCCTAATTGCATTCCGGCCTATTTATTTATCGGCGACTCCTATCTTGCCGAGAATCGAGAAGAAGACGCTGTCGAATTCTGGAGGAAGCTGATTAAAGCCGTTCCTGAAGCTTCTCATTTTGTGCTGGGAAGACTCAAGCGCGCCCTTTTTGATCTCGGCAAATTTGGCGAGATAGCGCGAATCTGCGTTGAAATTCTGGAGATTTCCCCAAAGAATCTTGGCGCCCGCTTGACGCTGGCGGAGTATCATTTTAAGAAGGGCGAATATTCGGTTGCGTCTGAGAATTTGACGCAGGCGGCGGATGACCATCCCGATTCATATCTCCCCATTCTTGATCTGGCCAAACTATATTTAACCATTGGAGATAAGAAAAAGCTTGGCGAGCTTATCAGCCGGCTTGATGAACGACGGGAGGCGGTCGAGAATGAATATCACTGTACCCGATGCGGCAGTAAATCGAAGACCAAGAAATGGCTCTGTCCGAACTGCAAAGCTGTCGATAGTTTTGTGATCTAATGCTTCGCGCAATCATCGCCATATTTTCCTCGGCGGCTTTAGTTCAATTCTGCGCCGCATCAGAGATTGTTGGCCTGATCAATCGGGGTGATATTGACGAAGCTCGCCGGCAATTAGAGCAATCATCATCAGTGTCACACCGTGACGGGACACTTCTTTATGCCCGGGCGTTGCTTGAATCTGACGGTCAGAGGTCTTTACAATTTTTGGAGGCGGCGGAAAAATCGGGAGTTTCTGCGGAGTATGAAGAAGATATTGCAGATCTGAAGATATTATTCAATTTTGCGAATGGCGATTATAGAAGTGTAATAGCAATGTCAGAGTCGTATTTTAAGAGATGGGAGAATGGACGATATCGTCCCGAAATACTTCGGATGGCCGCTATAGCCTATGAACATGAAGGGAAAAGCGAAAGGGTAACAAGGCTTCGGAATCAATTGTCAAAAGAGAATCCGGAAGACGAATCGGGCCAGATAGGAAAGCTGGATCGGGCGAATGAGTTGTATCATGCGAAAAAATATGGTGAGGCGCTGAAGATTTATCAAAAGCTTGCGGATTCGAAGCATGATGCAATTTCCGCTCCGGCGATTTTTATGACGGCCCATTGTGCGCTTGAAGAGAACCATGTTGATGATGCTATTTTCCGGTATAATTTGCTTAAAGAGGCTTATCCGGATGCGGTCGGCCTTGATGACCTCATGGATGATTTAAGCCGTCTCGAGAAAAAGAGCGAAGATCTGCAAGCGGAGAAAATCACGGGCACCAGTTATGCGATTCAGGCGGGAGTTTTCTCGGACAAGAATAACGCCAAGAATCTGGTCAAACGATTGAAGCAATATGGGGAACCGGTAGAGTTAGGCGAGAAGACTATCTCCGGTAAAGACTATTATGTTGTCTATGTCGGGAAGTTTCAATCTGCTGAAAAAGCGATGGCCTTTAAGGCGCGTCTGGAAATTTCCGAAAAAGAGGCATTTCAGGTTGTAGCCAGATGAAATCGCGAATTTCGACAGGCGGGAGCGCGACCCCGCTGATGCATCAGTACAATAAAATCAAATCCCAATATCCCGACAAAATTCTTTTTTTCCGGATGGGTGATTTCTATGAGATGTTTGGCGATGACGCTGTCAAGGCGGCTCCAATTCTGAATGTTGCGTTGACTTCAAGAGGGGTTATGAATGGAGAAAAAATCCCTCTGGCAGGTGTGCCATATCATGCGCTTGACAAATATCTGCCTCGTCTGCTTGCGGCAGGGGAAAAAGTAGTCATTGTTGAACAGACCGAAGATCCCAAGCAAGCCAAAGGCGTTGTCAAACGGGAAGTGGTGGAAATACTCACGCCGGGTACCGCAACGATTGACGGTGTCACAAGTGAAACCTCGCCGATATATCTTGCCGCAGTTTATGCCAACGATTCAAAGCGGCTGGGGTTGTCGTACATTGACCTGATGACAGGGAAATTCTGTCTTGATGAGGGATACACAGACTCGGTATTAGAGCGCCTAAAAGTAATTTCTCCGAAGGAAATTTTGTATCCGCGATCTTTAGAAACTGCGACCGATTATGATTTACTCAAAATGTATGACAAGCGTCAATTGACCGGTTTCGAGGAATGGAATTTTGATCATAGGACTGCCGAGCGCGAGCTATCTGATTTTTTCGGTGTCAGTACTCTTGATGGCTTCGGAATCGGCCATATGAAGCTTGGTTTAGCCTGCGCCGGGGCGATATTTCGTTATCTTCGTGAGAACAATCGCACCAAGCTTGATCATATAAGAAAAATCGTACCTGCAGAATCCGACGAATATATGCTTTTGGATTATGGTACGGTCAGGAATCTCGAACTTGTCAACAATCTATCGGAAGGGACAGAGCGGGATTCTCTCTTTCATTCGATAAATCGAAGCTCAACCGCCGGCGGCGCCAGGAAATTGCGGGAAAATCTCCTGCGGCCTTATATAAAACTCCAGCCGATCCTGTATCGTCGGCAGGGGGTTAATGAATTATATCGCAATCGCGATTCAGCCGCGACTATTTCGCAGATTCTTAGCAAACTCCCTGATTTGGAACGGCTGGCAGGTCGTCTGGGGATGAGAAAGATCAACCCCCGCCAACTGGCTTCAATCGGCGAAGGATTAATTATCGGCCATGAAATAATCAATGCCATAAAGGAGCTTAAGGCTCCTGTTTTTGTGGATATGGTGAAAGCATATCCTGATTGCACCACGATATCATCACTTATTGCTCGAGGCCTTGTTGAGGAACCGCCGCATTTAGCCAATAAAGGCGGGGTGATAAAAGAAGGGTTCTCACCTGAGTTGGATAATCTGAAGGATTCCATAAAAGAAGCGCGGCAGTATGTTGCTTCTCTGCAGAAAATCGAACGGGAAAGGACAGGGATACCATCGCTCAAGGTAGGGTATAACCGGGTCTTTGGATACTATATCGAAATATCCCGTTCTCATGCTGATAAAGTCCCCAAAGAATATATCAGGAAGCAGACTCTGGTAAATGGCGAAAGGTTTATCACGCAGGAATTGAAGGAAAAAGAGGATTTGATACTTGCCGCCGAGGAGAAGATATTTTCGCTTGAGGAGAAATTATTTGGTGAATTGGCGGATAAGGTTGCCGGTCAAATAGAAGACATAATGCTCTCCGCCGGTCTTCTTACGGAGATTGATTTAGTTACTTCGTTGGCGAATCTGGCCGCCGAAAAGATGTACTGCTGTCCTGAAATAGAGGAAACGACCGCAATTGATATTGTTAATGGTCGGCATCCCGTGATAGAAGATATTCTTCCGCCGGGGAGCTTTATCACGAACGACCTATCGCTGTCCTCTGAAAAAGACCGGATAATGATATTAACCGGTCCCAATATGTCCGGCAAATCAACTTATCTGCGCCAGATGGGGTTGATAGTCATTTTGGCTCAAATTGGCTCTTTTGTTCCGGCTGAATCAGCAAGAATAGGACTGGTTGATAGAGTATTCACCCGGGTCGGGGCTATTGATTATCTGGCTCGCGGGCAATCGACATTCTTGGTGGAGATGATTGAAGCCTCCAATATACTGCATAACGCTACAGGGAGATCGCTGATTCTTCTCGATGAAGTAGGGCGGGGAACCTCGACCTTTGACGGACTGTCGATAGCCTGGGCGGTGGTGGAATATATCAATGAGCAAATTAAGGCCCGCACAATTTTTGCCACGCACTATCATGAGTTGACCGGCTTGGCCTCGTTGTATAATAAAATAATTAATTTTCAGGTTTCTGTCAAAAGATGGGAAGATCAAATCATATTTCTTCATAAAATAATCCCCGGTGGATGCGATGATTCCTATGGCATTGAAGTTGCCCGGCTGGCAGGAATACCGAAAATGACCATTTCTCGCTCCAAAGAGTTACTCAGGCTCCTGGAATCGGGGAAATTTTCTCAATCAGAATTGGCCAGAGGAATCCACAAAAGTATCAATCAGCGCTCTCTTTTTGAGGCCGCCCCTTCCGCGGTCGAGGAGGAATTGAAGCAATTGGATATTAATTCTCTGACGCCGCTCGATGCTCTTCGTATATTGGGTAAGTTAAAGGAAAAGCTTGATGACAAATGACAAGTTGGCAAGGAAGAAACGTTGGATCAGGCCGCTGTCGGAAAGGTTGGTCAATAAAATCGCCGCGGGCGAGGTTATAGAAAGGCCGGCGGCTGTCCTTAAAGAATTAGTGGAGAATTCTCTTGATGCGGAAGCGGCCAATATCGAAATTGTAATTGAAAAATCAGGGACAAAATTAATTAGTGTCGCTGATAACGGATGCGGCATCGAGGCGGAGCAGGTTGAGGTAGCTTTCTCGAGGCATGCCACCAGCAAAATCAACGATTTTTCTGATCTGGAGAAACTTCAAAGTTTCGGTTTTCGCGGCGAAGCGCTGCCGTCAATCGCTTCGGTATCCCGGACCAGAATGATTACCAAAACCGCTGAGGCCGAAAACGGGATGGAAATAATCATTGAAGGAGGGGTGCATCAAAGTCTTAAGCCGGTGGCGGCGTCGATGGGCACAAAAGTGGAAGTTGAGAATCTTTTTTTCAATACGCCTGCCAGACGTAAATTTCTGAAAGCGGAAACAACAGAGGCTCGCCATCTCAGCCGCAATGCGATTGCTATGGCAATGAGCGCGCCAGAGGTGCGATTCGGCTATACGCTTAATGGCCGCAAATTATTCTCCCTTGATGAGCAGAGCTCGAATCCGGCTTCCCGCATAGGCGCCTTGCTTTATGGAGATAAGAATACTCCCTTCTATGAAGTGGTTTCTGAGGCTTCAGATCTGAGCATCTCGGGATACCTATCGCTTCCTGAAAACTGCCGTCAAAATCAGTATGGACTTTATTTATTCATCAATAATCGTCATATAAAATCGCAGAGTCTGACTCATGCTATAATTTCCGGTTATGGGGAATTATTGCCTCGAGGACATTTTCCGGCGGGAGCTGTTTTTCTTATTATTGACCCGTTGAAAGTCGACGTGAATGTTCATCCCACAAAGGCGGAAGTCCGGCTGTCTGAAGATAAAATGGTGCATGATTTGCTATATCAAAGCGTAAAAAAGGCGGCGCGAGGCTTGACGCATATTCCCGTGGCAAGAGTCTTGGAAGGACCAGAGGCAATGTTAGCAGGTCGAAGCAATGAATCATCATTAAGGCATCCCGTGCATAGCGCCGGTCAGGGGCAAAGACTGTCTGCTCCGGAAATAATGGAGAAATTATATGGCGCTGACAGTCGAAATCGAAATCAATCTTCGGCGCAGGAAGCAATACCGCTTACGCCGCAATCATCGCAAATTGCCGGGTCTGCCAAAGTAATGGCGGAAACTGAGGCGCTCCCACTCAGCGACGCAATATATCTTGGGCAGTTTGGGGAACTGTATCTTCTCTTTAAGACGGGCGAGGAGCTTCTGATTATCGACCAACACGCCGCGCATGAAAGAATTCTCTATGAAGAAACTTTGCGAATTATTGACAGAGGGAATGGCATTTCGCAAAGTCTGCTGTTTCCGGCGACTATAGAATTATCAATTGACCGGTTTGCGATTTTTGAGGAATTTTCGGAAATTCTGAAATCTATAGGATTCGATATTGCACAATTTGGCCCGAGTACAATTTTGCTTTCGGCGGTTCCTTCGATTCTGGCGCGCCGGTCGCCAGAAAAGATATTTTCTAATATCCTTGACGATATTGAGGCTTCAAATAAGACGGGCCAAGATATGAAGAAGGAGATAGCGCAATCGGTTGCCTGCCGGGCGGCGGTAATGGCCGGCGACAAGCTGAACGGGGAAGAGACAATGGCCTTATATCGCAGGCTAATGGATTGTCAGAATAAACAGACCTGTCCTCATGGGCGTCCTTTTATCCTCAAGATTCCGCGACATGAACTGGATGCCAAATTTGGGCGGAAATAAGCCTATCATCCCGATTTTAACCGGTCCCACCGGTTCCGGAAAAACCGCCGTCGTTAATAGACTATTGGAAGTTAACCCCGAATTGCATATCATTTCCGCCGACTCGAGGCAGATATATAAATATTTAGATATAGGTACCGATAAGCCCCCGCAAAGCGAACTCGATAAACATAACTACCATTTCGTCGATTTTGTCCTTCCGGGTAAAAGATATACTGCTTTTGATTTTGTGGAAGATGCGAGAGAAATCATTTCAGAATTGCTGGAAAAAGAGACTCTTCCCATAATCTGTGGAGGCACGGGGCTCTATATCAAGTCGTTGGCGGAGGGAATCGCCGAATTGCCCGATGATGATTTGGCGATTCGGCGGAATCTGGAGAATGAGGCGGTCGAAAAAGGTCCGAAGTTCTTATATGAAAAGCTTCAGGAAATCGACCCTGATGAGGCTTCAAGGATTCACCCCAATAATATCAGGAAAGTAATCCGGGGGCTTGAGATTTATTATCTAACCGGGCGTCCGAAATCAAGAATTACTGCCGAAAGGGAAATCGATTATCCGTATCGCTTTGACATTATTTGCCTTATGCCGTCAAGAGAGAGACTCTATGAAAATATTAATGCGAGAGTAGATAACATGATGAAAGACGGCCTGATGGCGGAGATTGAGTCTCTATATAATTTGGGGTTTGCGGACAAAGTAAAGGGAATTAATGTGATTGGATATAATGAGTTGTTCCGATATTTTGACGACCAAATATCGCTATCGGTCGCTGTAAATCTTATAAAACAGAACAGTCGGAGGTTCGCCAAGCGGCAGATAACCTGGTTTCGGGGGATGCGAAATCTAAAGATGTTTGATACATCGGATTCCGCCCTCCAATATCTTCTTGGTTTCTGGCCGCCCAAAATTAAAACTTGACAGGGACTCCTGCATTTTTATATATATGGCAATGAGTTAGCCAAATAGTGAGATAAAGTCGGCTATTTCAAAAGCCGATAACTAAAGATAGGGAAATAACCTGTAATTTGCCGGGTAAAGATGAGAAAACTAATTGTAGCTGAATTGATATTTTGCACATGGGGATTGCTTTCCATTTCATGCACCAGACCGGGGTATGATCGGACGGCCGAAGAGATCAAAGGATCGACGGAACTCTCAAACGCAAATCAGGGGGCGGGGGTCACCGACAGTAGCGAAATTCAAATTGAACTTGATAGGATAAATCAATCTCCCATATTGGCTTCCGATTCTTCTGACACGACGGTCGGAGATGTCTCAGTGGCGATTGATGATTATGTTTGGCAGCAACTTGGCTTGGCCTCAGAATACTGCAACATGGGGGTACTGGCCAATCGGGAGACTGTCTGGGAGGAAGCAGAGTATTATTTTGAGAAAAGCCTGGCGATTCTGGGCGAACTCGACATCGATACGGAAGCGGACACACTCTCTGAAGAGGCGGCAAAATACAACCAAATCCTTGCAGAAGTGGTTGCCAATTATAGAACGACACTTGTTTCGCTTGGACGGTTGCCAAGCGATGTTTCCCCCGATGTCGTGATTTCTCGTTTTTCGGATATAAATCATATAAAGATAGATTCTTCAGAATTCACCAAGTTGGAGACCTATGCTCAGGAGAAAGCCTCCTATAATGTTCCGGTAGTTTTTAATGACAGGGTCAAGACTTGTATGCTTTATTATCAGACGGTTGCGCGCGATGCCGTGGTTAAGTATATCGGTCGGTCATCCAAATATCTGCCGATGATTGAAAAAATCTTTCAAGAATATGGCTTGCCGTCTGATCTGGCTTATCTTGCTCTGGTGGAATCGGGATTTAACGCCCATGCCTATTCTTGGGCGCGGGCGATGGGAATGTGGCAGTTCATTGCAGAAACAGGCCGATTATATGGGATGGAGCGAACTTGGTGGTATGATGAAAGAAAAGACCCGGTCAAGGCTACCCACAGCGCCGCCCGTTTTCTAAAGGATCTTTATAATGAATTTGGGAGTTGGGAACTGGCTCTTGCGGCTTATAACGGCGGCCCCCAAAGAATCCGTAATGAGACTAAGAAACAAGGGACGAAAAATTTCTGGAAGTTGCGTTTGAAAAAGCAGACGATGGATTATGTTCCATTTTTCATGGCCGCGATTATGCTCTGCAAAGACCCGGTCAGATTTGGTTTTACAGATGTTGTCTATGAGCCGGAATGGGAGTATGATGAAGTCAGAATCGACAGGAGCCTGGATCTTAAGACTATTTCCTTGTCCCTGGGATGTCCGGTCGCAACTCTGCAGGAATTGAATCCCGAGCTTTTGAAATCATTCACTCCACCGAATTTAAAACATTATAATCTGCGAATTCCGCGGGGCTCGAGGGAAACTTTTCTGGCGGCCTATGAGGAAATGCCTCCAGCCAACCAGACCAACTTCATTCAACACAAGATTCGCCGGGGGGAGACGATTGCGTCCATTGCCCGGAAATATGGGGTATCGGAGTATTCCATTCTTGAAGCCAACAGAATGTCTAAGCGATCCAAATTGTCTGCCGGAAAGAGTTTGGTTGTTCCAGTAGAGAGTGGCCGTGATTATGCCTTGTCTTCCCAAAAGAAGGATCCAACGCGGGACGCAGACGGGGATTCATATGTTGTGCGAGGCGGCGATACAGTTTCTGATATCGCCAAGGCCTTCGGAACAACTCCCGCGGAGATTCGTCGGCTCAACAATCTCGGGCGTCAATCGAAGATTTTCGTGGGCGAAAAGTTAGTAGTTGGATCGAGCGGAACTAAGACAAAAACCGGGGGAGATGGGGGCTCATCCGGCCTTGGGGTATATATAGTGAAAGAGGGAGACACGCTCTGGAACATTGCCCGTCGCTTTGGAGTTTCTATCGCCAATTTGCTCAAGATGAATAATCTAACCAGCAAGAGCCAGATATTCCCCGGCCAGAAATTGCTTATCTCCGCAAAAAATGCTGAAGTGGGAAGTTCCGAAATATATACTGAAGCGCATGAAATACAGGAATTCGGCAGTTCGGGCGGTCAGTCGAAGATGCTTTCCTATTAGGCTTAAAATATGGCCAAGAAGAGAGATATTGTCATAGGCATTCTGATAGGATTCTCCTTTCTGGTCACCTTCATATTTTTTGCCATGATGTTTTTTGGGGCTTTTGTCTCTGAAGATGGGTTGTCTCTCAGTGGGTTGAGTTCCAAAGTTGCTATTGTAGAGATTAACGGCGCTATCAATGAATCCGAGTCGATTGTCAAACAACTGAAGAAATGGGGGAAGTCATCCGGAGTTAAGGCGATAGTCCTCCATATTGATTCACCCGGCGGAGCGGTTGCTCCCTCGCAGGAAATTTATGACGAAGTACTTCGCGTCAGAGAAGGTGAACATAAGGTCGTGGTGGCTTCAATGTCTTCGATGGCGGCATCGGGGGCTTACTATATAGCCTGTGGAGCCGAGAAAATAATGGCTAATCCCGGCACATTAACCGGCTCTATAGGAGTGATCATACAATTTTACACGGCCGGAAAGCTGATGGAAAAAATCGGCATAGAGATTGAACGGGTGAAATCCGGAGAACTAAAAGATGTCGGCTCGTTCGACCGGAAACTGACGGATAATGAGCGGATGATGCTTTCTGCGGTCGTTATGGATACCTACGCGCAATTTGTTGCGGCGGTTTCGGAGGGAAGAGGATTGGAGAAGGAGAAAGTCCAGAAGTTAGCGGATGGCTCGATATTTACGGGTAAACAGGCTCTTGGTTTTGGCCTCGTAGATACATTAGGAAGCTTCGAAGATGCTGTCCGTTATGCGGCGGATCTGGCCGGATTGAAAGGCGAGCCGAATATTGTAAAGGATGAGAAACCTAAACAGGGAATACTTGACCTCATAGGTTTGACTATGAATAAGGTAAAGGAAGCGGCCGATGTCGATTTGGGCGGCCCACGAGTGATGTATTTATATTAGAACTTAATAAATTTTATTGCGTTACGGGTAAATTTTAATTAGTTTAAGGCCGTTTCAATCAAAGGGTTAAAAAAGAGCCTCTTGATTAAAAATGGATAAAGCAAGGCGAAATTAGTTGGTGTTTCGGACAGAAAAAAATAAATACATATATAAACCAGCAGTTACCGAGGGAGGATGTAATGACCAAGGCTGATCTGGTAGAAAAAGTTGCTGAAAAAACCGGCCTGACGAGAACAGATGTTGCTGTTGTGGTCGATGCGTTCTTGGAGACAGTAAAGAAGGCGATGGAGACCGGGAATAACATTGAAATCAGAGGATTTGGCACGTTCAAGGTCAAGGTGCGGAAGTCAAGGAAGGCCCGCAATCCTCGTACTGGCGATGTTGTTCCGGTGCCCGGTCGAAAGGTTCCCGTTTTTAAACCCTCAAATGAATTCAAAAACATGATAATCAAATTGCCCGTTTAGGCTGGGTAGTCAGTTCAATGCCTGATCCGGCCATTGACGGATTTGTTTCGGAGGATGAATGCCAAGCGGTAAGAAAAGAAAACGTGAGAAAATTAAAACTCATAAACGCAAAAAGCGTAGAAGAGCCGATCGCCACAAAAAGAAAATAAGATAGTCTAAGTTATACCTTAGATTAATAGTATTTTTCATAGAGGAAAATCATTCCTGATTATCAGGGAATGGTTTTCCTTTTTTATTATGGATTTCACCGACAGCCCAATTTGCCTAATATTATGGTTTCCCATCTTGTTATTGTGGTTGAAGATACATGGAAGCATTTTCTTCGGCCAGAATACTTGCAAGGTACAGCCTTTGCTATTCAAGCATATGGATGAGTCTAATAAATTTTTATATCAATTCTCGAAGTTGTTGTCGCGTCGAAAGGCGACAATATTTTTCAAAACTGCTATATGTTACGGCGGCGGCGATCTTGGCAGTTCAGTTGATAGCTCTTGCTCCATTGTATGCGACAGACAAATATGACATTCTTGTCAACGATGACAACTCTTCAACTGACCAACTGAGCCCACGGGTATCGGCAGGGAATTTTGGAAATTTCCTGATCGTCTGGACGGACAAACGAAATGGGCAAAATGATATTTATGGGCAGTTTTATGATACCGCAGGAAAGGCGCTGGGGTCTAATATAAAAATTAATGATGATGATGTAGATATTCCTCAATTCGAGCCGTCGGCGGCAGGAAATAATTCCGGCCAGTTTGTTACCGTTTGGAAAGATTATCGAAACGGTACATATCCATTTCAACCGGATATATACTTTTCGAGAGCAGACACTTCGCAGTCATACGCGGATTTAAATGTTACGATTGAGCCTCCCGATTCAACCAAAGAATCACCGGATATCGCTTTGTTTCCGGATGGGTCTTCCATTGCGGTGTGGTCGGATTATAGAAATCATAATTGGGACATCTATGGGCAGAGGCTTAGCGCGAATGGCGGTCTGATTGGGAAGAATTTCAAAGTGAACAGTGATGCCGGCGCCTATCAGCAACATTCTCCCCGAGTGGCGGTTTTCTCCGATGGGGGCTTTGTTATTGTCTGGTACGACAACCGAAGCGGCAACGATGATATTTTTGGGCAGATTTATAATTCCTTTGGAAATACTGTAGGGGCGAATGTAAAGCTAAGCGATGATGCCGGTAGCGGCAGGCAGGCATTTCCATCGGTTGCCGCCGATGGCAATAAGAGAATTTCTGTAGCCTGGGTGGACTGGCGAAATGGGGTGTATCCTCAAAATCCGGACATATATTTCAGGCGGTTTGACAGCGCTGGAACCCCATTGATACAATCGGTGAAGATTAATCTGGACGGAGGGAATAATCCTCAACGCGAGGTATCGATATGCTCTGATTGGCTGGGGAATATTGCCTTAGTCTGGTCGGATTCATCCGGCGGGCAATGGGATGCAATGTCGCAGATAATCGACCACAGCGGCGTTTTTGTCGGCGGGAATTTTCGGATTCATGAAAACCAGGCCGGACGTCAGCTCCAACCTGATGTGGATGCCGATGGCTACAAGTTATTTTTTGTTTGGACCGATTCGCGTTCGGGAAATTTTGACATTTATGCGACTGTTTATCAATATAATCAACCGGAATTATTGGCCACGCCGAATAGCCTCAATTTCAGTATGGAGGTCGGCGGGACAATTCCCTTAGCGCAACAAATGATAGTTAGCAACGCCGGAATAGGGGCTCTTCAATGGTCTGCTTCGACGCCAGTCGGGTGGTTATCTCTAACGCCATCCTCCGGGACAACGCCGGATACAATGACGGTCTCGGTGACAGATAGCTCGATGCCGTATGGAGAATATTATGCAAGTATCAGGCTGGTCAATTCCGAGACTCATGATTCCTCAACAGCGGCGCCTGTGAAATTGACTGTTACCGCGCCGCTGCTTGATATAATTCCTGACTCACTTTATTTCGAAGTGTTTGCGGCGCTGGGAAGTCCCTCCCCGCGATCTTTTCAGATCAATAATATAGGAAGCGGGTCTTTGACCTGGACAGCAGTTGAAAATACAAGCTGGTTTAGTATCGATAAATTATCAGGGAATGCATCGGATTTTATTTCAGTTTCAATAGATATAGCAAATTTGACTTATGGACACTACTCCGAAGCGCTTATCATAAATTCATTGGAGGCCGTGAACTCTCCCGAAACAACCAAAGTGCATCTGGAATTAATCGGCAATATGCCGTATTTGTCGGCTGACCCTGATTCGATTGTGATTGAAGGGAAACAGGGAAATCCATTAAACGGCGCTGTTCAAATAATTAATTTGGGGGAAGGGGCGCTGAATTGGAAAGCTTTGGCTGGAAACAATTGGATATTCATACAAAATTCCGCAGGTTCCGATAATGATATCCTAAATTTCAATTTGGAAACCTCGTCTTTGGCGGTCGGCAGTCATTTTTCTGAGATTATAATTTCAGATACGGCATCCTTTAATCAGTCAATCAATATTCCAATTGAACTGCGGCTACTTCCGGCTGATACAATCATTACCCCCACTCAACCTGACACGGTCTGTTTTGGCGAAGATACTGTCATCACCGGTGAAGTGGCGGCTATTCCGCTAACAGTATATTTGACCGATTCGCGAAAGGGGGGGTATATTCCATTCTCTTGCGATGCTAATGCGAGTCTCGATTCGATTATAGTAAATCATCTCGCGGCGCCTTCGTATGTCGATCTATTTGCCAGCAGCGCTCAAAATGGAATGGGGGAATTGGGATTTCGTGTCGCTGACTGCTGTTTTGACGATAGCGTCATACCTGCAGGGGAATATCATTTTGCCGATCTCTTTCTGAAAGCGGGGATGTCATCTGGTAACGCAAGCATAGATACAGCCCATTCGGATAGTTCCGACACATATATTCTGACCGGATTGCTTGAGAAAAAAACTCCTGTGGTTCGTTTGGGGGGATTGATAATTGAGTCGCCGCCGCCTCCGATTCCCGATACTGTGAGATTCCGGAATGCCAACGTGGCCACCGATGGAATAGGAATTCTACCTCTGTCTATCAGGCTTATTGGACAGCGAAAGGGAGGATATATTCCATTTTCGTTCGATACTGCCTTTGCCCGGCTTGATTCTATCGTTGCCAATAAAGGAATATTGCCCGCATTTGTGGATTATTATGCACCCAACCACGGTAATGGCAAAGCCGAATTTGGTTTCAGAGTGTCGAATATGCTTTTTGATGATAGCACGATTCCGGGCGGCAATTATGAAATTGCGTCTCTCTTTTTTACGGCCGGATTGAAAGCCGGAATCATGGCGATTAATGTTACTCCCTCCGACAGCTCCGGGGCGTACACTCTGTACACGGTGCAGGACAAAAACACACCCATAGTATTTGGCGGAGCCTTGACCATAAATCGAACGACATCAATCATTCAAACGGAGAACAATGCCTTATTTTCCGAGAAAATATCTCTCGGACAAAATCTGCCTAATCCTTTTAATTCATCAACGGAGATGGAAATATTTGTTCCCCAAACGATGCCTGTGACCGTTGACATTTTCAACCTACTTGGGCAGGAAATATGTCGGCTCCATGATGGGATTCTCCCTACCGGAATTAGTCGTCTCCGCTGGAGCGCCGTCATGGATGATTCCCGGCCGGCCCCGGGGGGGGTGTATTTCTATAAGCTGAAAGCGGGAGAGACAGTTTTAATCAAGAAAATGGTACTGCTCAAATAGTCTCTTAATTTTCGGTCGATATTCACCCAGCGCCCCTAAGGATATCAAAAACTATCCTGAAACTTTCATTCCCAAGATTCGTCAAAATATTCAGTGGAATAAAGAATGACTATCGGGAGATGCGCATGGTGTCGAAAATCGAAATTTGGGGAATGGTGATATTTATACTTCTGGCGACTTTGACAGCATTGGCTGATCCCGGTCAAATTTATGGGAAAATCTATACCACTGACAATAAGATTCTGGAAGGAATTATCAGATGGGACAAGAATGAGGCATCATGGGATGATATTCTTGACGGGTATAAAAACCTCGATAGCGACAAGTCTCGTAGGTCCAGAGATAGCGGGCGGAGGGAGAGGAAGATTAAGGTTCTGGGAGTTACCGTTTTCAAGGAAGAAGGGGATTTTGACTGGAATTGGGGCGATGAGGCTCAGTCGGGGATAAGGGTCGGACATATCAGGACCTTGATTCCTGACGGTGATGATCAAGCGATTCTGGTATTGAAGTCGGGCGAAAAAGTGGAGATGAAGAATAGCTCCACCGATATAGGCGATGGCATACGGGAATTGTTGGTTGAAGATAAAAATGAGGGGATAACGGAACTCTATTGGGAGGAAATTGATAAGGTTGAATTCGAATCGACTCCGAAATTGGAATCGGGATTCGGCAAGCGATTATATGGGACTCTGACGACCAGACGCGGCGAGGCCTATACGGGATTTATCTGCTGGGATATCGATGAAGTTTATGATACTGACATACTTGACGGCAAGGATAGACAGCATAATCGCAAAATTGAATTTTCAAAGATTAAATCTATAGAAAGCCGTTCGTCTCAATCATCTTTGGTCACCATGAAAGATGGTCGAGAATTGCGGCTTGAAGAATCCAACGATGTAGACAGCGGCAACCGGGGCGTGGCGATATCGGATCCCGCCTTGGGGCGTATTCTTATTTCATGGGATGAATTTGATTTTGTAGAATTCAAGGATCCTCCACCGGGACCTTCTTACGATAGTTTCGACGGGGGCAAAAGGCTTCATGGGACAGTTTATACCGAAAGCGGTGAGAAATATACCGGCGATATCAAATGGGACGACGATGAGGAGTACAGTTGGGAAATGCTAAATGGAAATTACGAGGACGCCCAGTTTGACATTGAATTTGGATTTGTAAAATCAATTGAGAAGATATCATCTCGCAGTAGCACGGTGACCCTGAAAGATGGGCGTTCCTTCAAGCTCAGAGACTCAAATGATATAAATAGTGAAAACAAGGGTATATATGTTAGCACAGGTCAAGATGAGATTACTGTGGATTGGGACGAATTTGAGAAGGTTGAGTTTTCGAAGTGAGAGGGCGATGATATAGATGCGGGATGAACCCCTGAAACAGGGGTTCATCCTCGCAGATGATTCTACTTATTTCCTTTAGATGCCTGCAATTCCTTTAGATGATCCTCAGCTTGCGGGATCAAACGCTGGGCTTTGGGATTATTTTTGGCGACCTTGAGGAATTTACTCCAATACGCCATGACGCTATCGGCTTTATCGGGATTTAGTTGCTCATAAGCGATGGCCAGATTGTAATGAGCCTGATAATTATCCGCTTTCAGGCTGACAACTTTCTGAAACATCTTCAGCGCCTGAGCATAATTTTCCTGAGTTTGATAAATCTGTCCAAGGCCGCTGTAGGAATAGATGTGGTCTTTGTTCAATTCGATCGCTTTGTCATAAGCAGCTATAGCGTCAGGATATTTTTTCTGGCTTTGATAAGCCTTTCCCAACAGATAAAACCCCTCGGCGTCGTCCGCCTTTTTTTCGGTGTATAATTTCATATTGTCAACCATAAGCGGCCATTTCTGTTGAGCCTGATAAAGCGTTCCAAGGTACTTATAGACGTCGAAAAGATCGGCATTAGTAGAAAGAGCAGTTTTGTAAGCAGTTTCAGCATCGACATATTTTGATTGTTTGGAATAAGTCAACCCCAGGCTGGTCCAGGCCTCAGCATTTTTAGGATCAATCTCCGTTGCCTTCTTGTAATTGCTTTCAGCATCGGGGAATTTCTCAGTTTTGAAATAATATGAACCAAGGTTGAGATATGCGTCATAATATTGCGGATCTTCCGTTATGGCCGCTTTGTATTCGGCAACCGCGGCAGAATCATTTTTTTCGGTCATGAGTTTCAACGCATTATTGAAATGCTCCTTGGCCTTGGTAGGATCTCCCGAAAATGCCGGCTCTGCCGCGAAATGCAGAAATAGCATGATTGCCAGTGGAAAAATAATCAACAGCGTTCTTTTCCGGCTTTTGGACGTCATCAAATGCTCCTTTCGATGTTACTCATTTATTTAATTCTACAAATTAGCGTGATTAAGTTTCAATTCATTTTTTTTGATATTTTTCGAGTTTCTCCTTGATGTCAGAATGTTTAATTGCCAAAATTCTCGCAGCCAGAAAAGCGGCGTTTTTGGCGCCGGCTGTCCCTATTCCCATTGTCGCGACCGGAATTCCTGAAGGCATCTGGGAAATCGCCAGTAGGGAATCCATCCCCATAAGCGAGGCCGGCAGGGGAACTCCTATAACTGGAAGGTTTGTTCGGGCGGCAACCACTCCCGGCAGCGCCGCCGCCATCCCGGCCATACAAATAATTACGCTATACCCTTCTTCCGAGGCGGTCCTGGCCAGCTGGTCGGTTTGTTCAGGCTGACGATGGGCCGAAGATATTTCAATCCGGCTCTTGATTCCCAGATCGCTCAGGATGGTCAGGCATTGCTCGGCATATTCAGTATCCGATTTTGACCCGATCATTATTAGTACTTTGGGCATTTTCTATACTCCTATGCTTCCGTGCCGATTTAATCCTTTGGAACCAATATCGCTTCGGTAAATCATCCCCTCAAACTTGATATTCTCTATTACTTCATAAGCGCGAGATTGAGCTGACGGTAAATCCCTTTCGGTGGACATAACTCCGACAACTCGTCCACCTGCCGTCATCCAATTTTTGCCCTCCCGTCTGGTCCCGGCATGAAAAAGGAAGCTGTTCATATCGCTGTAATTTCTTAACCCAAAAATCCTCTTGCCGGTTTCCGGATTCTCTGGGTAACCTTTAGAAGCCAGCACTACACAAACTGCCGCGCCCGGATTCCATTCAAGTTCATCGATAATGGAAAGGTTTCCGTCCACAATAGCAATGAAGATATCAGCCAGGTCGGATTTCAACAGTGGCAGTACAGCCTGGGTCTCCGGGTCGCCGAAACGGCAGTTAAATTCCATGACTTTCGGACCGGCGGGAGTGAGCATCAATCCGGCATAAAGAACGCCGCGGTAACTTCTCCCTTCTTTCTCCAGCCCCATAATAGTCGGTTCGAGAATATGCTCTTGGATCATCTTCAAAGTGGACTCATCATAGAAATTCACCGGGCAATAGGCGCCCATTCCGCCGGTATTGGGGCCGGTATCGCCATCACCGACACGCTTGTGATCCTGTGAAGGTAGCATCACCTTTACTGTTTTTCCATCGGTGAAGGCCATAACCGAGACTTCCTGTCCTTCGAGAAAATGCTCGATGACAATACTGCTTCCGGCCTCCCCGAAGGCTTTTTTGACCATTATATTTTCAATCGCCTGAATCGCTTCATTCTGATTCTGGGCGACAATTACTCCTTTGCCGGCGGCCAAGCCGCTGGCCTTGATGACAATCGGCGTTGCCGCCGAGCGGGCAAAGGCAGTGGCCTCGGACATTTCCGAGAAAATCTGAAATGGGGCAGTCGGGATATGATATTTCCTCATGAACTCTTTAGAAAACGCCTTAGAGCCTTCAATCTCGGCCGCTACCCGAGACGGGCCAAAGATTCTTAAATCCCGCCGCTCAAACTCATCAACTATTCCAAGAGTCAAAGGTATTTCGGGGCCGACAACGGTAAGGTCGATATTATGTTTATGGGCGAAATCTGCCAGACCGTCAATATTATCGGCCTTGATTTCGACCGATTCTGCAATAAGGCTTATTCCCGGGTTACCCGGAGCCACATAGATTTTGCTGACGAGGGGAGACTGTTTGAGTTTCCAGACGATGGCGTGTTCTCGTCCGCCGGAACCGACGACTAATATTTTCATTTTCGCGTTTCCCTATAAAAATGTAAACTCTAATAATACGGTTTTGTTTATAATTTTCAACCTATTTTTGTGGGGAATATTGGACTAAGAAGATAGAGGGCATATCACATTTTCAATATCACATATTAATTTTCTATTCTTATTGACCGACATTTTTTCTTGACAGCTGAACATCTGTGCAGTAATATATGTCCATAGCTGTAGGGGTTTAATTTATTAAGCCCCGCATAAGTTGTTGACAAAGGAGGTACTTTGGTCAAGGAAAGATTGACAAAACGCCAGAAGGAAATTTTCGAATATATCGAGACGATGATTACCGAACATGGTAAATCTCCGACCATTCGGGAAATCGGCGAGAAATTTAATATAAGTTCTACTAACGGCGTCCGGGCGCATTTGGAAGTTCTGATGAAAAAAGGGTATATCCATCGGCAAAAACTTATCTCGCGCGGGATTGAATTGGCGCGAAGTCTGGCCGGTCCGATCAAACGGGTGCCGCTGGTTGGCGCTGTCCCGGCCGGCAACCCGATTATGGCGGTCGAAAATATCGAGGGTGAAATCGCGGTTGATACAAGCTTTCTTCCTTCCGGAGAGACCTTCACTTTACGAGTGAAAGGGGAATCGATGAAAAATGCCGGCATATATGACGGCGATTATGTGCTGGTAAAATCTCAGAAGACCGCCGACGCGGGGGATATTGTGGTGGCGGTGATAGGGGATGAGGCAACGGTAAAGAGGTATTTCCCTCCGGATAATTCCGGCGCCAGAGAGGATGAGGGGAAAATCAGGCTTCAGCCGGAGAATGAGGATTTTGAGCCGATCTGGGTAGATAAGAATTCGCCTGAATTTTATATCGCGGGGAAAGTGGTCGGGTTAATGCGGAGGATATCATGAGCAATAAGAAAATATTCGCGATGGTTTTGGTTTTGTTACTTATTCCGGTTGGATTTGAACCGGTGGTGCAATTGTTGAGAGGGATGTTGTAGGTTAAAACGATGTTCTTCAATGGACGTGAGTTGATATTAATATTACTGATGGAGATATAAAAATGAACAGTATAACCTTCGGAATTATCTGTGGAGCTGTTTTTGGCGTGGTCGATGTTTTAATCATGATACCTCTTAAATATGAGAATCAACGTAAAAAAATTGAAGCCATGACAGCGGCTTTTATTGAACGGTTTATGATAGGGTTTTTAATACCCAACGTGCAATTTGGGATTAGCCCTGTCCTTTCCGGGTTTATTTTAGGACTGACTCTTAGTCTCCCATCGGCAATAATAACGAGGGTGTACATTCCCATAATCGGGGTAGGCGTCGCAGGCGGCGTTATCATTGGTGTTATTGAAAAGGCGATATTGCCGTAGGGGTTTAATTTATTAAACCCTCGATAAAATCGGCAAGGGGTTCGATGATTCGGGGTTTGATGAATCCCGTCAGGGCCGGACCTTGATGGCAAACCCCTACAAAATGTGGATATGGAGATAAATAGCGATGGATGAATCCAAGATAAAAAATGAGGTGTGGGAGTTTGTTCAGAAACTGAATCGTGTCTGGACGGTGGAAAAAGATGCGGACAGGTTAAAAGAATATTTTCATAAGAATATGGTGGCGATTACCGCTACTGATCGCGAACGCCGTTCAGGAGGAGAAGCCTGTGTTGCCGGCTGGAGAAATTTTGTAGAGGCGTCAAAGATAAATTACTGGAAAGAGGTTGATCCGGATGTGCGGTTGTACTGTGGCGGCCGGTGTGCGGTGGTGACGTACTACTATGATATTTCTTTCGAGATGGGCGGGCGTAGTATTAAGACAGGGGGGCGGGATATGTTTGTGCTGATAAATGAGAATGGTCGCTGGTGGGTTGTGGCGGACCATTTTTCGCCCTGGCCGGGGTAGGGGGGATCAAGGTTAGTAGTAGGTCGGTGTTCCAAGTCCGGCTTTTGACGGACGAGAGCCCCGACATATTGGAGAGACAAAAGTTATGTATCAGCAAAGGAAAGACCCCGCAAATTCTATTCGGATTTGGACTCAAAATGATTATGAGATCAAAACTGGATTTGAGAAAATTACTAATGCTTCGAAGAAGTTTAATCAATCTGTAGCCTTATTAAAAATAAGTGAGCTTGTGGAGGAAATGCATCAGAAAAAAACAGTGATATTGGATAAGGGCAATTATAAAATTACTTTTTCTTCTTTGCTGTTCGTGGCGAAGGAAATTTTATTACATACTTCCGATTCAAGGGGAGCAAACATTTCGGTTGATGATTTGGGCAAGTTATGTGATATCTACCATCTTATTTCGGATCCTATCGTTGATGGCCAAAGAAGTGATATCCCTTGCATTTTCATAAAGATGATCTATGAACAAGCGATATGGCAGCAGAGGACAAGATATTTTTTGCCGAGGAGCTTGTTGCTTTTTTCCGAGATGCATGAACCACCTTATGATTATTACCAGCGCCAATTTGAAACCATATTCCAAAAG
>CAZCFT010000027.1:0-24026 GCA_964498015.1 uncultured Ignavibacteriaceae bacterium | reverse complement strand
AATAACTGAATAGCATGTACTGACATTCTATTCTTGGTGCATCTAAGCCTTGCGATGGCAGAGGGGCTGTCCCACAAGTCAGGATTTTGTTGCGCCGGTTCTTGTCCGTCAGGAGCCGGAGCATGACGGCCGACCCCAATTTTGTTGGGGGCGTGTGAACTGGCGCCTACTGCGGCCCAAGTAATTGCTGTCGCTGGGTCACATCTCGACCGGCGGTCGAGAAAAGACCCAGCGAAACTTTTGAGCTTATGGGACAGCCTCTTGGTCTTTTTAAGAGAAATTTCTTTCAATATTCTGCTCTCAATCGTAGATTGATTCAGTATGGAATTACTCTCACTCTTCATTACCTCTTTCATTGTCGGATTCTCCGGCGCGCTGATGCCCGGGCCGCTTCTTGCAGTTGATATTGCGGAAACCCCGCTCAAAGGCGCCCGCACCGGGCCGATTATTACTGGCGGTCATGCACTGGCCGAAATAGCGGTGGTGGTTTTGCTGTCGATCGGTCTTGCCGCTGTGGTGAGTGAGAATAAAGCCATCGGACAGGCAATCGGCGTGATCGGCGGTGGAATGCTCATTTTTATGGGATTTGGGATGCTAAATGAATTGAGAAAGACTGGAGCGACCGCTCAACAATCCAGCTCAAAATCAAAAGGTTCCGGCAGGCTGGTGTTTGACGGGATAATTGCCTCAATCTCAAACCCATACTGGTTCGTCTGGTGGGCAACGACCGGCTCGGCGTTCCTAATAAAGTCATTGAAACATGGTGTCGCCGGTCCGACAGTATTTTATTTCGGGCATATCTTATCCGATTTGGTATGGTACAGTCTGGTGAGCGTCCTGATCTGGAAGGGACGAAGATTAATCGGGGGAACGGGTTATAAAATCCTGATTGGCATTTGCGCCATATTTCTGCTTTATCTGGGTGGACGATTTATCTATGATGGCATCACGGGGGCAATTTAAGAAAAATCCAAACCATTCGTCATAGCCGACAGGCTTTCAATTCATTTCTTCTTCGAGTTCTCTATTATCCTCTTCAACTCCGCTTTACTTTGCTCATAAAGGGAATCATTGGTTCCATATTTGATATACTTCGAATAGTTCAATTCCGCCTGATTCAATTGTCCGGTGACAGCCGAAGCCCCCGCGAGATAATAGTAGGCTTTATAGGCCAATGAATCGACGGCCGCCATCTCATTGCTATACCGAATAGAAAGATCGGGCCTTCCGCTGAATAGACTCAGCGCGGCTAATCCCTCGAGGATTTCAACAGCATGTTTGTCAAATTGGTAAGCCTTTTCAAGACATGCAAGAGCTTCGTCATTCTTTCGGAGCGCATTTAGAATCTTGGCCCGGTTGGAAAAGAGGCTACTGCTATACCCATTGAGCTGAATAGCCACATCAGATTCCTCGAGTGACTTTCTATTATCTTGCCTCACATAGTACAAAGAGCTGAGAATATTGTGATATCTCCACGAGAATTTATCAGGAGGGATGCTGTTGATAATCTCGATAGCCTTGGGAATCATCCCTTTTGCCAGCGCCTGCTCAGCGAGCTTGAATTTATATTCACTGGCATATAAGTGATGGTATTTTGCATAAATCATCTCGCTTTGAGCGCTGTCGTTCTGGTCTGCATAATAACGAAGCATTACCGTATAAACCGGATACGATTTCTGAAGGTCAAGATCAACGGTATATCTGGCATAGGCAATTGAATTTCTTGTCTCCAAATTAGTTACAAGATAGGGCAGAATTGCAATGATAAGATAGAGAGTGATTGGGAGGATTAATTTTCTTAATGCAGTGATAACCTCTTCTGAGAAGATTACAAGAAGCAACAAAGTAAGAGCAAATGCGGAGATTGAGAAAAGGTCCCAGTCGCGCGGCAAACCCAGCATTGGGTCAATAATACTCAAAAATAGAAGACTGAATACGGCGCCAAGCGCAAGAAAGCGGCCATCCTTTATTCTGAACGCCTTTGGGATATCCCTAAAAGCCAAAGACAGAAATAAGAATATCAATGGACAAAGAAGCATCAAGAGATTCACAATATCCGCAATATGGGGCAGGCTGATCAAAGCATAATCGCGATAACTCGGTTTGCCTTCGAATAATGGCAGAAAGATATTTTCAAAGTACAAATTAGTTTGATATTTCCAGGCAAAGACGGCGATTCCAATAAGAGCGCTGGCAGAGACCACCGTCCAGAAGATCATCCTAAAATGTCTGTACAATTCGAGCCCTTTTCCTCTCGCGAATAGCAGGTAAATAAAGGCCGGCAAAAAGATGCCCATTTCAAGATGCAGGAATAACCCAAAAGCCAGAAATAGAATCGGCCACAGGATTTTTCCATTTTCCTTTAAATATTGCAATCCAAAATAGATAAATCCGGTCAGCGCAATCCAAACCGGTGGGTAATTCTCGGCATACCCGAAAAATAGAAGCAGTGTCCCCGAAATGAGTGACACTAAGAAAATCAACGTTCTCCTAAATTTGTCTTTGCCGATTATCTGGGCAGTCAGGAAGAAGAACCAGATAGATATCAGACCGGAAAATAATGACACAATCCGAAATGACCAGAGAGCGGTATTTTCACCCTTTGGCCCCAATATAGACTGAATCGCGAACAGTATAAATGTAATTCCCTTTTCGCTCCACTTTGTGAAGTTCCCTGAGGATGAAGACAAATTGGCGAGGACCGTGTATCCATCGCCAAGAAAATGAGTCGGCATTGGAAAGAGAACAAAGAGGACGCCCATTATGACAATAAATGATGACCGATATAGATATTTCCGGGAGCTTTCAAAGAAAATAGTTGAGAAACGATTGAATAATATTTCCCCCCACCCTCGGGCGAACGGCATGAAAGGCAGAGCCAGCGCAACCGAGGCAATGATTATATATATAACTGTCCAAATACTGGGCAGGAATATCAGATGATTAAATCCCCACATCCGGGCATCTTTGAAGGCAAAGGGGAGAAGATGAAGCAAAAAGAGAAATGCTAAAATTGAATAAGCGCTCCAGAATAATCTATTTCCGCGCTGATTGGTCATTCAAGCCTTCACTGTCTCCGATAGACATCGACGTGTTATTTGTTCATCAGTCCGGCCAACTCGGTGCAACGTTTTTCAAATAAAGGGTCGTTGCCCCCTAATTCCATATACAAATCATAATGATTTTTTCCCGCTTGCGGCGCACCTTTCAAACAGTAAGCTTTAGCCAGGGCATAATGTATATCATAAACCGTTGAATCCATTTCAAGGGCCCTTTCTCCATAGAATACGGCAGAATCGGGATTGACCATTAGGCTGAGCATAGCTAAATCATGGACGACAACAATTTCTCGGTTATCGAGTCTATATGCAGTTCGAAGAGACTGAAGAGCCATTAAAGTATCACCGAGCATCTTATACATCATGGCACGGACAAAATAAAGCTGATAATTATATTTCTGTAACTGAATTGCTTTGTCTGATTCCTGAAACGCTCTATGGTATTCGCCATGGAGGAAAAAAATCGCGCTCAAGAGGTCGTGATACCTTGATGAAAACCTGTCGGGGGTAATGGTCAGGGCAATTTCTTCTGCCTGTTTCCGGTCCCCAGAGCTAAGGGCATTTATCACCTGATCGATTTTGAACTGGTTAGGGTATGCCGTGCTCAGGGTAGTATTCAGTGAATCGACCCTAATCGTATCGGAGTGTTTGCGATAATATTCTCGAAGTCCAATCATGGTTGACAGAGAATTTTCCATATCAAGATTTATATTGGCTTTTGCATAGTCTATAGAGGCGTTTTCATCCAAGTTTACCATGAAATAGGGAACAACTGACAAAAATAGATAGGCCATCAGTGACATAATCAGGGGACGAATGATTTTGATTTTTTCGAGGTTAATCAGGAGTGTCAGCAGAACGGATGTCGCATAAACTGTGATAGAAAACAGATCCCAATCCCGCGGCATCCCTAAGGTGGGATCGATAATAAAAAGAAAAGCGAGACCGGCGGATGCTATCATTGCCAAGAATATGATTTTGTTGCTGAGTGTTTGCCCCGTATTGCATGCGAGAGCCAGGACCGGAAGTAGAATTAAGGATGGAGAAAGAAGCATTATCAGGTTGAAAATATCAACCAGATGAGGAATGCCAAGCAAGGCATACGACGGATCAATCGGTTTTCCACGGAATAATGGCAAAAAAATATTCTCAAAATAGAGATTTGAGTTATACTCTTTTATAAATGATATAACAGCGCCAATAACCAAAATTGCCCCCAAACCCAAGAAATATGGCTTGAACCGGTGAAAGATCGACAGACCTTTCCCTTTGCAGAACGTCAAATAGACAAATGCTGGGATGAAGATCGCCATTTGCAGATGAATAAACAGGCCGAAGACAAGAAATATTCCGGCCAAAACAAGGCCGCGATCTTTCTTGAGGAATCGCATGCCGAAATAGATAAAACCAATCAATCCAACCCATATCAGGGGATAATTCTCGACATATCCAAAAAAGAGTAACAGCGCGCCCGACAAGAAAGATATAGCAAATGCCAGAAGCCTCTTTGTCTTTTCTTCAGACAATATCTCAGAAATAAGAAAGAAAAACCAGATGGTAACCATCCCGGCAACAGTGGAGACTATCCTGAAAGCCATCAGCGCCGTTTCCTGATTTTTGGGGCCGAAAAGCGATTGAATGCCAAGCAGGATCAAAGTTATTCCCTTTTCGCTCCATTTGACAAAGGAACCTGATTCGGAACCAACATTGGCCAGAACCGCATATCCATCCCCAAGGAAGTGGGTTTTCATTGGGAATAGAATAAACAGCATCCCCATAATGGCAATAAATATGAGCCGATATAGATATTTCCGGGAGCTTTCGAAGAAAATAGTTGAGAAGCGATTGACGAATATCTCCCCCCATCCTCTGGCAAACGGCAAGAAGGGAAGAGCCAGCGCGACTGCGGCAATAATTATATATATAACTGTCCAAATACTCGGCAGGAATATCAGATGATTGAATCCCCACATCCGGGCATCTTTGAAAGCAAAGGGGAGAAGCCTTATAACAAATAACAAAGCCAGAACTATATACGAAGTCGAGAATATCTTATTTTCACGATTCATGCCGACGAATTAGACTCTTGTCAGTCACAAGGCCAGATCCAGCCACTGCCGGAACGGAACAGTCCGAGTGATATCCTATTATAGGTTTAGCGTTTACCTAATTTATTGACTTAAGGGCGATTTTTCAATAAGATAATATGATGTCCAAGTTAATAGATTTTGTAACAACCATACTGTCTGAATTCCCCGAAGGCCGGCTGACTTACCAAAAGGGGCTGGCTACTTTCCATCCGGAATCGGCCAATGAAGCCGCGAAGCTGATACTTCTCGCCAATAATCATAAACAGGAACTCTTTATCACCGGCTTCGGCAACAATATTGACCCGGTCGGCGGAAAATTTGAGAATCTCTTGATTATTAGCGCCGATCGACTGAATAGCATTATAAAGATTGTCCCCGAGGATTTCTATATAGTGGTTGGGGGAGGTTACCCGCTGAAGGAAATTGATATACACTTGAAAGAGCATAACCTCTTCTTTCCCCATGCCGGCCTGCCGTATGTCGGCTCCATCGGAGGAGCGCTTTCAGTCGGCCTTTCGGCGCAGTGGGATATGCACCCGCTCCCAATCAGCCGGTATTTCATAATGGGCGAAATTGTGACTCCTCAGGGGGAAATAATTAATCCCGGTTCAGTATGTTTCAAATCAGTTTCCGGATTTGATATAGTAAAACTTTTTTCGCCATCATGGGGGCAGTTGGGAATAATCGCCTCGGCAACATTAAGAGTCTTGCCAATCTCAGTCAGGCAGGAATATGAGACGATCAAAATGTTGCCTGTCGATTTTGGGAGATTCGCAGAACTGTATCGGAAACCGGGGCATAATATCTCGGCGAATTATTCGCTGAAGATAAAGACGAAATTCGACCCCAATAATATATTGCCGCTGGTTGTGCCGTAGTCGAAAATGCATTTGTTCCACCCCATTGCATTTGAATCATGCGACAATTTTGGCTCTTTTCAAATTGGTCATAAATTGCCTATATTTTCTTTGGAATTTGACAGGAACGGGGGGCTAAGCTATACATTCACCTTGCCCGCCTCCTTTATGTCAAATAACATGGATTTTTTTTCGTAGAAGGACGGAATAGCGGATGTTATGCATATTGATTAGAGGAAATTGATTGAAGGTTTCAGAATCGACTACCGAGGTGGAGTCCATTCCTCGCGCCGGCATCGCAAGCCTGCACGCCAATTCTCCAAATTTTCTGCGCTTCATTACTTCCCGTCTAATTGCATATTTTCAACTGACCAAACCCTCCGTTATGCTCTTGGTTCTGATCACCGGCGCTACAACAATCTTAATAGAAGGAACTCTGTTAGCGTTTCCGGGAAAATTCGCGCTTTTTCTCATAGGTTTATTCATGACAGGAGGGGCGGCCAATTCCCTTAATCAATACTTCGAAAGAGAGATTGATGCCAGGATGACCCGTACGCGGCGTCGCCGACCCCTTCCCTCAGGAAAGATATCCCCGCACGAGGCTCTGTTTTTCTCCATTACTCTGGGTATTTCCGGTGTAATTATCTTGGGATTTTATTTCAATCGGATGACAGGAATGCTTTCGTTGGCGACCATTCTCTTTTATTCCTTTTTTTATACCCTGTATCTCAAGCCGACCAGTCCCTATAATATTGTCATCGGCGGAATTGCGGGAGCCATGGCTCCGGTCGGCGCCTGGATGGCCGTCACCGGGGGCACGGCAATCTTCCCTTGGATGTTATTCCTGATTATCTTCTTGTGGACTCCACCCCATTTCTGGGCGTTGGCGTTATGTCTTGAAGACGATTACCGAGCCGCCGGGTATCCGATGCTTCCTCTGATTAGAGGCAATGAGGCAACCCTAAAGCAGATTCATTATTATTTGATGGCGCTGTTGTTGGGAAGTCTGACACCGATTTTGGCCGGATTCGGCTGGCTTTACTTCACAATATCCATCATTCTTGGAGTGATTTTTGTTGGGGTGGCACGCAAGGCGCAAAAACTGATGACTCATATTTCGTACTGGAGAATGTTTAAATTCTCCATATTTTATCTTTTTGCATTGTTCATAGCTTTAGTGATTGATAAATTTCTATGAGAAGCAGAAGCAGTCGAACGGGAATGAAATTCCAAATTGGGTGGATATACTTGATTGAAAGATAATGAGGGTTTCGGGAGGGCCGGATAAATAATCATGGCACAAATATTTCCACGATGGGTCAATAGACTCCCGCGTTTTATTGCCGGAGGAGCGCTTATATTGATTATCGCCATAGTAACCGGCTTCTGGTATTATGGCTCGCCTCAATATTCTGATGTGGGATACCGTCCTAAACAGCCAGCGCCATACAGCCATAAACTCCACGCCGGGGACCTTGGCTTAGACTGCCGGTACTGCCACTCCAATGTTGAGATTTCGCCGATTGCCAATGTCCCGCCGACACAAACCTGCATGAATTGCCATAAAATAATTCTGCCTCAAAGCGAAAAATTATTGCCGGTGAGAGAGAGTTGGTCCTCACAGCGACCGATTCAGTGGGTGCAGATTCATAAGTTGCCTGACTTTGTCTATTTCGATCACAGCCTTCATCTCAATGCCGGAGTGGGATGCGCTGATTGTCACGGCAATGTGGCTCAGATGGAAGTCGTAATGCAGAAGATGCCGTTGAGCATGTCCTGGTGCCTCGACTGTCACCGCAATCCCGATAAGCGCCTGCGTCCCAGAGAAGAATTGACCAATATGAACTGGGCCGCTCCCGCCGACCAGAAGGAATATGCGGAACGAATAAGAAGAGAGAACAAAATTGATCCGCCCACTGATTGTTCGGGGTGTCATCGATGAGTGAAAAATTGATTAATAATAAGAAAAAATACTGGCGCAGTCTTGAACAGCTGGCCGAGACGCCCGAATATAAAGAATCACTACATCAGGAATTTCCGGAGCATGCCCGGGAAATGGATAATTCTATCACGCGACGGAATTTTATTTCTCTCATGGGAGCCTCGATAGCTCTGGCCGGTTTGGCTGGATGCCGCCGACCGGTGGAGAAGATTATTCCCTATATAAACCAGCCGGAGGAGATTATTCCCGGCGTGGCTCAGCATTATGCGACGACAATGCCTTTGGGATTAAGCTCTTACGGTCTGGTAGTCGAAACCCATGAAGGGCGTCCGACCAAAATTGAGGGAAATCCGTTACATCCGTCAACACTTGGCGCATCCAATAGCATAATTCAGGCATCAATATTGGGACTGTATGATCCTGACCGCTCCAGACGGGTGATCCGCAAAGGCAATGAGCAGGAATGGATTGATTTCGTTTCTTTCTGGCGGGAGTTATATAATCGCTATCTGCAGAATAAAGGCCAAGGACTTGCAGTCCTCACGGAATCATTCTGTTCGCCGACTCTGGCAAGGCTGGCATCCAATTTCCGCGCCCAATTCCCGAATGCGAAATTTGTGGCCTGGGAACCGGTGAGTGATGAGAATATTTATAATGGAATTAAAATAGCGATCGGTTACTATAGTCAGCCGGTTTATCATTTTGAGAAGGCCAAAGTAATACTGTCGCTCGATTCCGACCTTCTGCAAACCGAAAGCGAAAATGTCTCCGCAACCTATGGATTTGCCAATGGCCGTCGTCTGGCGGATGAAAAAGATTCGATGAATCGTTTATACATTATTGAGAGCAATTTTTCTCTAACTGGCGGAATGGCTGATCATCGTCTGCGACTGCCCAGTCGGGACATTGGACCCTTCTCTCTGACGCTGGCTAAGCAACTCAAAGGCCTCGGACTCGCTCTTAAGATCGATACAAATTCCAGTCCTCAAGAGGGAATCTTCGATGAGAAGTGGCTGAATGTTGTCGCTCGCGATTTGATGCAGGCGAAAGGCGAATCCCTGATCATCGCTGGAAGGCGTCAACCTTCTTATGTTCATGCCCTGGTAGTGGGCATTAATCAAGCGCTGGGAAATATCGGCAATACAGTACTATATCATAAGCCAGTCGACGCCGAAATCCCATCAACAAGCGACTTTTCATCCCTTGTAAATAGTGCAAGGCACGGCGAGATTTCCACCCTCATTATGCTTGGAGGGAATCCCGTCTATAATGCTCCGACAAACCTGAATTTTTCTGAGGCTCTGAAGAGAATTGAGCATTCTGTTCATCTCAGTCTGTACAATGATGAGACCTCACGGGCAGTTGAGTGGCATATCCCTCAGGCTCATTATCTGGAGAGCTGGGGCGATGCCCGGGCGGTTGACGGTACCATCAGCATTATACAGCCAATGATTGAACCTCTGTATGATGGCCATAATACTTTCGAGATGATGAATCTTCTTACTACCGGAAGAGATAAACGAGGGTATGAAATAGTCCGGGAACGCGGGATGGAAATACTAAAAGGAAAAGACTTCGAGAAGGAATGGCGGCGAATATTGCATGATGGGATTTTTGCGGCGAGCGCCCTGCCGGCAGAACAGATCAATCTGGATACATCAGCAATAGATTTCGAAATAAAAACCGCTGTGCCAGAGATAAAAGCGTTGGGCGCTGAAAATATGGAAATCATTTTTGCCGTTTCCCCGGCTCTATTTGATGGCCGTTTCGCAAATAATGGATGGTTACAGGAACTTCCAGACTCAATGACCAAGCTTACTTGGGATAATCCTGCCCTAATTAGCCGCCGAACGGCAAAGGAACTCGGATTGGAAAATGGAGATATAGTACAACTGCAGTGGCAGAGGAATACTCTCGAAATACCGATCTCAATATTGCCGGGGCAAGCTGATTATAGCCTGGCTTTGACGCTGGGTTATGGCCGCAAGGCCGCCGGCAGAATCGGCAATGATATTGGGTTTGACACTTATAAATTGAGAACCTCCGCAGTTATGGATTTTGGAGACGGATTGAAGATAACAAAAACAGACGGGAAATATATGCTTGCCACCACGCAGGAACATCAGAGTATGGAAGGACGGCCTCTGATTCGCGAGGGAACGCTTGATGAATACCGCCGCCGACCGAATTTTGCCATAGAAATGGTTAAACTGCCGTCACCAGAATCAATTTTCACCGAACATAAGTATGATCAAGGGTATCAGTGGGGAATGGCTATTGATCTTAATGCCTGCACTGGGTGCAACGCCTGCACAATCGCCTGCCAGAGCGAAAATAATATACCCATTGTCGGAAAAGAACAGGTTTCGCGCAGGCGAGAAATGCACTGGATCAGAAACGATCGTTATTTTATAGGCGACATCGATGAACCCGAAATGGTCCACCAGCCGATGGCCTGCCAGCAGTGCGAAAACGCACCCTGCGAAACGGTCTGCCCGGTAGCGGCGACAGTGCATGACAAAGAGGGCCTCAATGTTATGACATATAACCGATGTATCGGCACCCGCTACTGCTCCAACAACTGTCCCTATAAGGTCCGCCGATTCAATTTTTTCAATTACACTAACAATCTTACTGAGCCTATTAAAATGATGCAGAATCCGGAGGTTACTGTTCGCTCCCGCGGTGTTATGGAAAAATGCACTTTCTGCATTCAGCGTATTGTCCGAGGCAAAGCAAAGGCCAAATTGGAGGGAAGAGAGATACGCGATGGGGAAATTGGCCCCGCCTGTCAGCAGACTTGTCCGGCGCAGGCAATTGTATTTGGAAATATAAACGATCCGAACAGCCGGGTTTCGAAGATAAAAAGACAAAATCGTAATTATCAGATTCTGGCGGAATTGAATACCAAGCCGCGCAATTCCTATTTGGCGCGAATTCGCAATCCGCATCCGGAACTGGAGAATTATAAGCCTGTTATAGGTTAGGAATCGAGCCGAAAAGTAGTATATTTGTGAATAACGCTACGCAAAATCTGATCGCGAGCTATATCGAAGACCCGCCGCTCGTGGCCGGAAATCATACTTTTGAGACGGTCACTCAGAAAATCAGCGGGATTACCGAACAGAAAGTTTCACCATATTGGTACTGGGCGATCGCGGTGACTGGTTCGATGACACTCATGCTTTTTGTCTCGATCGCCTATCTGGTTTGGGAAGGAATCGGCATCTGGGGCCTGAATATCCCCATTGGATGGGGATGGGATATCACTAATTTTGTCTTCTGGGTTGGTATTGGCCATGCCGGAACTTTGATTTCAGCGATACTATTTCTTTTGCGTCAACGTTGGCGGACTTCAATCAACCGCTTTGCCGAAGCGATGACCCTTTTTGCGATTATATGCGCTCTGATATTTCCCGGTATCCATGTCGGAAGGATGTGGGTAGCCTACTGGTTGGCTCCGGTTCCCAACCAGATGGGTCTCTGGCCCAATTTCCGAAGTCCATTGCTCTGGGATTTCTTCGCCGTAGGAACTTATTTTATGGCTTCACTTCTTTTCTGGTACACCGGACTGGTCCCGGACCTGGCCACTCTTCGCGATCGGGCCGTCGGACGGATAAGAAAAATCATATTCGGTATTCTGGCGTTAGGATGGCGCGGCGGGAATCGTCAATGGAAACACTATGAATTGACCTATCTCATTCTTGCCGGAATCTCTACTCCGCTGGTGCTATCGGTACATAGTGTGGTCAGTACCGATTTTGCAGTCAGTGTCCTGCCGGGCTGGCATACAACAATTTTTCCGCCGTATTTTGTGGCCGGAGCCATTTTCTCCGGATTTGCCATGGTCATGACTCTGGGCATAATCGCGCGAAAGATATTCAATCTGGAGGATTTCATAACCTCCAATCATCTGGAAAAAATCGCCAAAATAATGATGATGACGGGAATGATGGTTGGCTATGCTTATAGCATGGAATTCTTTATGGCCTGGTATAGCGGGAATCCATACGAATTATCGACTTTTCTCAATCGGGCTTTTGGGTTGTACGGATGGGCTTACTGGATCATGATTTCATGCAATGTAGTGATTCCCCAATTATACTGGTTCAGAAAAGTGCGCACCAGTGTCCCCATGCTGTTTATTACATCTATTATGATCAATATCGGGATGTGGTTCGAGCGGTTCGTGATTATTGTCAGTTCGCTTTCGCATGATTATCTGCCGTCAAGTTGGGGTTATTACAGTCCAACGATATGGGAAATTTCGCTTTTTGTGGGTACGTTCGGGCTTTTCTTGACCCTGTTCTTGCTTTTTGTACGGTACCTTCCTATTATTGCCATTTCGGAAATAAAAGGGGTGTTGCCGCAGGCTGAGATGCATCAATCCAAACAATCTGCAGGGGGAGGACGCTCATGCTCGGATTGATAAAATCGGTTGATTGCATCATGGCTGAATTTCCCGATTCGGAAGTTCTCTTGCACGCTGCGCGCCAGGTCCAAAAAGCAGGATATAGCAAATTCGATTGCCATTCGCCATTTCCGATTCATGGGATGGATAAGGCCATGGGTTTGAAACGGTCGCCCATCGGATGGATTGCTGGCTTTTGCGCTATAATCGGGGCAACCGGCGGATTCATTCTTCAGTGGTACGCCAGCGCTATCAGCTATCCTCTGGTAATCGCTGGCAAGCCATATTTTGCATTTCAGGCTTATGTACCGGTGACTTTCGCCTTTGGCGTTCTCGGGGCGGCTTTTGGCTCCATTGGAAGTTTGCTCTTACTTAACCGACTTCCCCGACTGAATCATCCGCTGTTCCAATCCAAACGCTTTGAAAAATTTTCCGATAGCGCTTTCTTCATTAGTATTGAATCCGATGATCCCCTTTATGATGAAATAGAATCAAGAGCATTTCTTGAATCGATTGGCGGGAAAAATCCGGAGGTCCTAAAAGACGTATGAAAATATTTGGCCGACATATTGGGATTATTCTTGTGGCGATGCTTTTGATGCTGGTCGTAACAGCCGGGTGTGGACGTTGGCTCCCGTTTGAAAAACCGCCAACCAGTATTAATCGTGGGATGAGTGAACAACCGAAATATAAACCGCAATCGGAAAATGATTTCTTCGCCGATAAATCTGCCATGCGGATGCCGGTTCCCGGTACAGTCTCAACGGATGATCCTCGTGAAAATGCTCCATATTATACCGGCAAGGATTCTTCGGGAAATTATGTCGACAAGACTCCAGTTTCTGTCACCACGGAGGCGCTCAAACACGGGCAGGAACGATTTAATATTTATTGCTCGCCCTGTCACAGTCGTTTGGGCGACGGCAAAGGCATTATGATAAACCGCGGTTATCCGCCGCCGCCGACCTATCATTCTGATCGTTTGCGGACTATTCAAAATGGTTACATCTTTGATGTAATATCAAATGGCATAAGAAATATGCCGTCATACAGGCATCAGATTCCGACTTCCGACCGCTGGGATATTGTACTTTATTTGCGCTCATTACAAAGAAGCCAGAATGCCGCTATAGATGATATCCCTGTGGAGATCAGGCAAAATATCAAGTAGATCATTATGAAAATCGACGGACAAAAATATCTCTTAACTGATTCCAGTTCATTCGGGAAAAATGCCTTATTTGCCGGAATTGTTGGAATTGCCTTTTCGGCGCTTGCCTGCATCGTGAATGCTGACCAATTTTTTCATTCCTATTTGATTGCCTATGAATTCTGGTTAACAATCGCTCTGGGCGCGCTGTTTTTTGTGATGCTTCATCATTTGGTCGGAGCTAAATGGAGTATTGTTCTGCGTCGCCTCGCTGAAACAATATCCCAGGGGATACCCCTGATGGCCATTCTCTTTATCCCGATTCTTATCGGCCTTCCCCATCTTTATGAGTGGAGCAATAAGGACATCGTCAACGGAGATCAGATCTTAAGCGGCAAAAGCGGTTATCTGAATGCAACCTTCTTTATTATCAGAGCCATTATTTATTTTGGAGTCTGGAGTTATCTGGCCCGGCGCCTTCATAAAATTTCATTGGAACAGGACAACGGTTTTAAAATCGAGCAGGCGCGCAAATTAAGGGTCACCAGCGCTCCGGGCATGATTATTTATGCCCTGACTGTCACTTTCGCCGCGTTCGATTGGATGATGTCTCTCGATGCCCATTGGTACTCGACCATTTTCGGCGTCTATATATTCAGCGGCAGTGTAGTCGCGATTATCTCAACTATTATCATCATAACATTATATCTTGGGCGTCGCGAAATATTATCTGATTGCATCACGATCGAGCATTATCATGACCTGGGTAAACTGCTTTTTGCATTTGTAGTCTTTTGGGCTTACATAGCCTTTTCCCAATATTTCCTGATATGGTATGCCAACATTCCTGAGGAGACAATCTGGTTTCGCAACAGATGGGTCGGCTCGTGGAAAACTATGTCTCTCCTGATCGTTTTTGGGCATTTTGCCGTGCCGTTCTTTATCCTGATCACACGCGCGGCCAAGCGAAATCCAATTTTTCTGGGAATCATGGCATTCTGGATACTCGCAATGCACTGGATCGATTTGTACTGGGTGGTGATGCCCTTGATGCATCGTGGCGGCGTATCTATCTCGTGGATCGATTTGGCGGCGATGATAACGGTCGGCGGCCTTTTCCTCTGGAACTTCTGGAGAATATACTCATCCAGGTCTCTATTGCCGGTGGGCGACCCACATTTGCAAAAATCGATCGAGTTTGTCAATAGTTAGGTCTCAGAATGACTAAAATTGAAAATAGCAAAGCGCCTGACAACAGTTATGAGAAGAGGGATGTCAATGCCGGCAAGATTATGCTGTTCGTCGCTCTCTTTGCGGTATTTCTGGCAGTGACTATTGTGCTCTTGAATGATTATTTCACAGCCGCGACTGAGGAGCAAATATATAATGCTGTTCTAAGGCCGGAATCGGCAGCTCTGCGGGAACTGCGCGCCCGCGAGGACGAAATGCTTAATTCCTACAAGATTCTTGATTCAACCAAAGGGACATACCAGATTCCGATTGAACGCGCAATGAAACTGATGGCGGATGAGGCGTTTCAAACATCCGAGAAAGTTGCGAAGTGAAGTAGCATGGCAACCAGAATCCAAAATGTCGGAGGTCGAAAGCAATTTCGCATCGCCCAACTTCTACTCGTGGCAGGAGTGTTGCTTCTTCAATTAGCTTCCCCCGCTCTTGCCCAAACGGTTCGGACTGACATTGCCGAGCTGAAGAAAATGGACGTTGTCGAGCGTCTCGGCGATAAAATCCCTTTTGATCTTCATTTTGCGGATGATTCCGGCAAGACAGTTCTGATCGGCGATTATTTTAACCATGACAAACCGGTAATTTTGAATCTGGCATATTACACCTGCCCGATGCTCTGCAATCTGGTTATGAATGGTATCGCTCAGGGGGTAAAGCAGCTTGATTTGCTTCCGGGCAAGGATTTTCAAATTGTCACGATCAGCATCGACCCACGCGATTCAATATCGCTGGCCGCCGAAAAACGAGCGAATTATATCAAAAGCATCGGAAAACCAGGCATCGACGACGGATGGAGATTTCTTGTCGGCTCCGCCGATCAGTCTGAAGCTCTGGCTGATGCTGTCGGTTTTGAGTATTTCTATGATAAAGAGAAAGGACAATATGCGCATCCTGCCGCTATCATGATTCTAAGCCCCGATGGCCGCATTTCCCGATACTTGTATGGTATTGAGTTCAAAAAAAACGACCTGCGATTGGCCCTTCTGGAGGCATCACAGGGGAGAATCGGGAATACGTTGGACAGGATAATTCTCTATTGTTATCACTATGACCCGAACGCCAAAGGATATGTCCTTTTCGCTACTAATCTCATGAAATTGGGCGGCCTTTTAACCGTTATTCTGCTTGCTATCATCTTGGCAGTACTTTGGATGAATGATCGTTCGCGCAAATCCGGTCATGACGTTGGACAAATAGTGTAAAATATTTTATGAACTGAGCGTTGAACATGGATACAACAGGAACTTTATTCATGCCCCCTGGGCATTCCACTTTCGCTGGAGAGGTCGATTCCCTCTTCTATTTCATATTGTATGCTGCTGCGGTTTTCCTGGCCATTGTCGTATTCGGCGCTGTATTTTTCGCTGTGCGGTATCGCCGCGGACGCAAGACTATTGCGAGCCCGGGCCCGTCGCATAATACCGCTCTTGAAATCATCTGGACAATTATTCCGACAATTCTGGTTGTCATTGTTTTTTTCTGGGGATTCAGGCTATATCTGAAAATGAATATACCTCCCAAAGATGCAATGGAGATTAAGGTTACGGGGCAGAAATGGTTCTGGTCATTTGATTATCCTGACGGCGCCAGTACTGTCAATGAATTGGTTGTCCCGGTAGATAAGCCTATTAAGCTCCTGATGTCATCCCGCGATGTCATCCATGGTTTCTTTATTCCGGATTTTCGGATAAAAATGGATGTTGTTCCCAATCGCTATACAGTCACTTGGTTCGAGGCAACTCAAGCGGGCGTATTTGATCTCTTCTGCAGTCAATATTGCGGGAAAGGGCATTCAGAAATGCTGGCCAAGGTGAAGGTCCTTGGCGAGCGGGAATTTAGCGATTGGTTTGTGTCAGGGACAAAAGCCGGGGAGGGAATGTCGCTTGCAGATTATGGAGCCAAGCTATATATATCTAAAGCATGTGTCACCTGTCATTCTATCGATGGCGCTGCCAATGTCGGGCCGACTTTCAAGGCAATTTTTTCGCAACCGGTGAGGCTTTCTGACGGCTCTTCGGTTATTATAGACGAAAATTTTATTCGCGAATCAATTCTAAGCCCGCAGGCCAATCTTGTCGCGGGATATCAACCGGTGATGCCGACTTTTCAGGGTATATTGAATGATCGCGAGCTTGACGCCTTGACAGCATATATAAAATCATTAAAACAGTAAGGGAGTCGATTTATGGAATCTTTGCCGGAAAGAAATTATCTGAACGACCCGCGAGGGTGGAAATCATGGATTTTCACTCTTGACCATAAACGGATCGGGATGATGTATCTGGCATTCATTATGGCTTCATTCGTACTGGGCGGGATTTTTGCCATGCTGATTCGTCTGGAACTGTTGCATTTTGAAGGAAGACATCTGATGGGGGCTCAAACTTATAATCAAGTCTTCACTCTGCACGGCGCCATAATGATATTCCTGTTTATCATTCCATCGATCCCAGCGGCTCTTGGGAATTTCATCTTACCCCAAATGGTAGGAGCAAAAGATGTTGCCTTCCCGCGGCTTAATCTCGCCAGTTTTTATATCTATGTTTTCGGAGCCGTTTTTGCAGTTTACTCCATGGCTTCAGGGGCGGCTGATACCGGATGGACTTTCTATACGCCATACAGCGCTACGACTAACACATCGGTTATCTCCATGACTCTGGGAGTCTTTATCCTCGGTTTCTCTTCGATATTGACAGGGCTTAATTTCATTGTGACCGTTCATAAACTGCGAATGCCAGGAATGACTTGGTTCAAAATGCCTCTCTTTGTCTGGGGGCTTTATGCCACAGCAATTATTCAGGTTTTGGCGACCCCCGTTCTTGGCATAACCCTGATACTTCTTATTCTGGAGAGGCTTTTCGGAATCGGGATTTTCGACCCCGCCATGGGAGGGGATCCGATTTTATATCAACATTTCTTCTGGTTCTATTCCCACCCGGCGGTCTATATAATGATTTTGCCGGGAATGGGAATAATCAGCGAATTGATACCGGTATTCGCGCATCGCAAAATATTCGGATATAAGGCCATTGCTTTTTCATCTTTGGCCATTGCTTTTCTAAGTTTTCTGGTCTGGGGACATCATATGTTTGTAAGCGGACAATCGCAGTATGCCGGCATGATCTTTTCATTCCTGACATTTCTGGTGGCAATACCGTCCGGCATAAAAGTATTCAACTGGCTGGCGACTCTATATAAAGGATCAATCAGTTTTGCCGCCCCGATGCTCTATGCCTTTTCATTCCTTTTTCTTTTTACGATCGGCGGACTGACTGGTATGTTCCTTGGGGCGCTGGCCACTGATGTTCATCTGCATGATACATATTTTGTCGTGGCGCATTTTCATTATGTGATGATGGGCGGCACGGTGATGGCTTTTCTCGGAGGTCTGCACTATTGGTGGCCAAAGATGTGGGGACGAATGTATAACGAATTTTGGGCGAAAATTGCGGCTGTCCTTGTCTTTCTGGGATTCAATTTGACTTTCTTCACTCAGTTCATCCTCGGCTCTAAAGGGATGCCCCGTCGATATTACAATTATCCCGACCAATATCATTCTTTGCATGCTTTATCAACTTACGGGTCCTGGATCCTTGGGCTGGGGTTTATCATTATGGCGGTTTACCTGATTCATTCTTTCTTTAGAGGTAAAGCGGCCTCAGGTAACCCATGGGGAGGGCTGACTCTCGAATGGACGAACAGCTCCCCGCCGCCAAAGGAAAACTTTCTCGAGACGCCTACGCTCAAATACGGCCCGTACGATTATGATAGACCCCTTGCCGAAGGTCAAGGAGATTAGAAAAGCTTTTATGGAACATACCCACGAACATGCCCCGCATCTGGCGCATCATTTCAGCGAGATGGAACAACAGCGCGAATCGGCCAAACTGGGGATGTGGATATTTCTTTTGACCGAGATACTCCTTTTTGGGGGACTCTTTACCGTATATGCCATCTTTCGCGCCTGGAACCCCGATATGTTCTATAATGCCCATAAGCATCTTAATGTCTTTCTGGGGAGTATCAATACTATTGTCCTGATTTCCAGCTCGGTCACAATGGCCCTTGCCATCCGGTCAACACAACTGGGGAATAGAAAGCGAACTCTAATCTTTCTGGCCGTTACGCTATTCTTTGCCGCCGTTTTCTTGGTGATCAAATATTTTGAGTATCAGCATAAATTTGAATTGGGACAACTTCCCGGGAAATATTACACCTATACCGGCATCGAGGGTAACAACCCCCACATATTTTTCAGCATCTACTTTATGATGACCGGCCTGCATGGTATCCATGTAATAGTTGGAATGGGTCTAATAACGTGGATAATGCGAAAGACATCAAAGAATATTTTTTCCGCGGAATATTATACGCCGTTGGAAATGACAGGACTATATTGGCATCTTGTTGATATTATCTGGATATTTCTGTTCCCTTTGCTTTACCTGGTAGGATAGCTCTATGCATGAAAAATACGGCTCCAGCATTTCTCATATCGTTCCCCTAAGAATATATCTGATAGTCGGCGCCGCCCTGCTGGCGCTGACCGGGTTAACAGTTTCCATATCTCTCATCCCGCTGGGCGGATGGAATGTTGTCGTCGCGCTGACAATTGCGGCGGTTAAGGCGCTCTTGGTGGCTTTTTTCTTTATGCACCTTCTATATGATAAAAAGATATTTCTGGTAATATTCACAGTGGCGATCCTGACGCTGGCAATATTTGTTATATTGACCATGTTTGATACCATGCAAAGAGGTCGAACTAATCCTGAGGTCGCCAGACCATTTAAAGAAAAAGCTATCATATACGAGAACAAGGAAATGCCGACACAAAGAGTCGATTCAATCAATCAACCACCCACAGAAACTCGTTAGGTATTATTTGGCGTTCGAAAGCAGTTCACAATCATGGTAATCGGGAGGTATCCATAGGCATGAAGAAATTTCGTCGAATGGCCTTTATCACTACGCTGGCGACTTATCTTGCTATTTTCATAGGCGGTCTGGTGCGGGTCACTGGCGCCGGGTTGGGTTGCCCTGACTGGCCAAAATGCTTTGGTCGATGGTTTCCCCCAACCAGCATCAGCCAGCTTCCGCCCAATATCGACCCCAGCCTTTTTAATCTGACCTTGGCCTGGATTGAATATATAAATCGTCTCGGCGGCGTGATTTTGGGAATTCTTATTTTGATTACTGCGATCATGGCGATCCGCCGCTATCGGAATATTCCACGAATAATAATTCCATCCGTAGTTGCAGCGCTGATTGTCGCTTTTCAAGGATGGCAAGGCGGGCAGGTTGTCGCCTCTGAACTACGGCCGCTGTATGTATCCATTCATATGGGACTGGCCTTTATGATTGTCAGTCTTATGATCTATATCACTCAGCAGGCTTATTATATAGACTATCCCGATAATGAAAAAGGCTCATCATATCCTACGAATATTTCTGTCTATATTGGCTTTCTCTGGATACTGACCATAGTGCAGGTCATCTTTGGAACCGAGATCCGCTCGGCGCTTGGGTACATTCCCAGCCAGTTTCCGCTTCTTCCGGAATCGGAGTGGCTGAGTAAAGTGGGCTCAACGAGTTATATTCATGCAATTTTGGGCTTGGTTATAGCCGTCGGTACATGGCAAACCGCAATCAAAATCCTGAAAGGAAGCAAACCGGCATCATACATAGTCAGGTGCGGGTCATGGGGGATACTGCTCTTGGCGTTTCTGCAGGTTTTGATTGGCGCCGTACTATCCTTCGTCGGCCTGCCGGAAGTTCTGCGCATTTTCCACCTCTGGGTGGCCAGTATGCTGATAGGAATACAACTGATGCTCTATTCTGCCCTCAGGCAATACAGGAGGTCGCAATGAATTCAGAAAATAAATTCTTGAAAATTATGATTTGGACGTCCGGCGTTTTTTTCATTTTGGCCGTGATGGCGCTTCTCGTTATTAATCAGGCCCGCCGGTCGCGCGCAGAAATACCGATTCTGGCGCAACTGCCCGAATTTACCTTTATCCAGCAAAACGGCCAACCATTCGAATTGATTAATATGAAAGGGAAGATAAGTGTAGTCGATTTCATTTTCACCAGGTGTAAAGGCCCCTGTCCGATTATGGCGACGAAAATGGGGGAGTTATATAATCTCTATTCCGGTTCAGAAAAGGTACAGTTTGTTTCGATTTCCGTCGATCCCGATAATGATTCTCTGCCAGTTCTTCGAGATTATGCCGCGCAACAGGGGGTGACTGACAATCGCTGGGTATTTCTTCGGGCGCCGATTGATTCCGTGATTAATTTATCTGAAAACGGCTTCAAGATAGCGGCTGATGATCTCCCCGGAGGGCACACGACCAGATTTATTCTCGTTGATTCCAAAGGTAGAATCAGAGGATATTATGATGGACTTGATAATGCCAGCCTTGAAATAATGAAAACACATATCCGTCGACTTCTGCAAGAGACACGGTAATGACCTCGCCTATAAAAAATAATCAGCAATGCAATCATTTACGAGATAATAGCTTATCCGCCAAAAGACCAATGCCCGAGCGCCCTCAAAGACAAAAATTCCTTGACAAATTGGGTCAAACTTATATATTATGCCTAAATAGAGTATAGGAAAGCGATACAATGATTCAGCAAAATGGCCTAATAATCGGATTAATCGTCTCCATCGCCTGCTATTGGTGGTGGTATTATTGTGCCAAAAGGCTGATAGTGGGTGCATCGCAATCCTAACTCCTGCCTAAAGTTAGAGAAGCTCGAAAAGGCCCGCTGTCAGCGAATGACAGCGGGCTTTTTCATTTGGCGCGAAAGGAAAAATAACTATGGCTTCATCAATAATCGGGTTGGCTATGGGAAAAAGTCCCCGGCTTCATGTCGTCACCTCCGAGATGCCGGCCGATCTGGAAACCCCGGTCTCTGCCTATCTGAGACTTCAAGACTGCGGGGCAAAAATTCTGCTGGAAAGCGTCGAAAGCGGCACAATCCTTGGCCGTTATTCTTTTATAGGAATCATGCCCGATTCAAAAATCTCTTTGGACGGAGAATCGCTAAGCATTACCACCGAAACCGGCAAACATACTATTCCCTATGACCGCCCCGATTCAGCCTTGGAGACGCTTAGAAAAATACTCCATAACATTACTTTGGCGACTTCAAAATCAGATCCTCCTCTGCTTGGCGGAGTAGCCGGATACATAAGCTATGATCTGGTCCGTCTTTTCGAAAAGATTCCGAATCTTAAGTCGGATGAGCTATCGACCCCATTAGCGCTTTTCTACTTCATCAATACTCTTGTAGTGTTTGACCATATCCAGCGCAGACTTAAGATAATTACTCTGGCAGAGGATGGCGCTGATGGCGAGGCCCAACACAGGCTTGATGCAATTCGCGCCAGGTTTCAGACGCCCCTCATTCTTCCCGCCAAGGCCAATAGCCATTTGGCCTTCCCGCTGGTTTCCAATTTCACAAATGAGGCTTTCTGCAAAGCAGTACTGCAGGTCAAAGAATTTATAGCGGCTGGCGAGGTTTTTCAATTAGTGCTATCGCAGAGATTGAAAGGGAGCACAACCGCCGACCCCTTTATGATATATCGCGCCCTTCGCATGTTGAATCCTTCTCCATATATGTTCTTTCTTGACTTTGACAATCTCAAATTGATTGGTTCGTCTCCTGAGGCTCTTGTCAAACTTGAAAACGGTATTGCTACCGTTCGCCCTATTGCCGGCACCAGGCCGCGCGGGCATGACGATGATGAAGATCAATATCTTATCAATCAACTGATTAATGACGAAAAAGAGCGGGCGGAGCATGTCATGCTGGTTGATCTGGGACGAAACGACCTCGGAAGATGTAGTGAGGTCGGAACGGTGAAAGTAACGGATTTTATGAAGGTCGAGAAATACTCTCACGTGATGCATATGACCTCCAATGTTGTGGGGCGGCTGAAATCAGGTTTGGATCAGTTTGATCTATTTCGCGCCGCCTTTCCGGCCGGGACAGTTACAGGCGCTCCCAAAATCAGGGCGATGCAGTTGATAGAAGAACTGGAAACGACAAGACGCGGTCCGTACGCCGGAGCGGTGGGATATTTTGGTCTATCGGGAGATATGGACTGGTGCATTTCGATTAGAACCATAGTCTGGAATAATGGCGAATACTACCTTCAGGCGGGCGCCGGTATAGTTGCCGATTCCCAGCCCGAACGGGAATATCAGGAAACAATCGACAAAATCACCGCTCTGAAAAGAGCCATTGAAATAGCAGAGGAGGGATTCTGATGGTCCTGATCATAGACAATTATGATTCCTTTACTTTCAATCTTGCCCAATACATTGGCGAGCTTGGTCGCCCGTTCAGCGTCTATCGCAATGATGAAATCACCCTTGAAGAGGCGGTCGCTCTCAATCCCACCCATCTGGTTGTTTCGCCCGGTCCGGGAGGGCCTGATGATGCCGGCATTTCTTGTCGAATGATTGCCCATTTTGCCGGCAAGATTCCGGCGCTCGGGGTTTGTCTGGGTCATCAATGCCTTGCCCATGTTTTCGGCGGAACAGTCATACGGGCCGATCGACTGATGCACGGGAAAACTTCAATGATCTTTCATACCGGCGAAGGATTTTTCCAGGGGATACCCAATCCCTTTGAGGCTACCCGCTATCATTCATTAATAGTACAGGAAGGCTCATTGCCAAAGACGCTGGAAGTTACCGCCCATACTTCGGAAGGTGAAGTTATGGGCATAAGATTGAAAGGCTCTCCTATCGAAGGCGTCCAATTCCACCCCGAATCCATTCTTACAAAATACGGGAAACTTCTACTCTCCAATTTCCTCAATGCGAGATAATATATGTTGAAAGAAGCGATAATTAAATTGATCGATCGGCAAGACCTCACTTCTGATGAAAGCCGAGCAATTATGGAGCAGATCATGTCGGGGGATGGATCTGCTGTGCAGATAGCGGCCTACCTGACCGCCCTTCGACAAAAAGGAGAAACTTCAGCGGAAATTATGGGCTCCGCTCAAGCCATGCGGGAAAATGCCATACGGGTCAATCATCATCAGCCCCTTCTATTCGACAATTGCGGCACCGGAGGCGACGGGGCTGGCACATTCAACATTTCCACCACGGCATCCTTTGTCCTTGCCGCCTGCGGGTTGGCTCTTGGAAAACACGGAAATCGCTCCGTATCAAGCAAATGTGGGAGCGCCGACCTCCTGACCGTGCTGGGCGCCAATATCAATCTTACGCCTTCTCAAATTGGTCGAT
>CAZCFT010000026.1:2029-26345 GCA_964498015.1 uncultured Ignavibacteriaceae bacterium | reverse complement strand
GCATGATTCTTATACCAAAAAATTCAAACATACATCAATTATGACACAGCCTCCTTGATCGGGAACCCAGAGCGCGGTTCGTGAGTCCGGCGCCTTACGGATAAGTGCAAATCTGCTGCCGATTTCCGGATTTCCCCCGACTTGGTCGGGGGAATGACAGGTAACGGTACTGCGGTGAGTATAAATGTGTCACACTGCCGTAGCATATAATTTTTTCAACCAGCCCCTTAGGCAAGTGCAATGCCCCAGACAGTTGTTTTCGACAGCCGGTCACAAATGCACCCCTGAAATCCCTTGACAATTTGGACTTATCCGGTATAATAATTTAATAGACACTGCAAAGATACTGGAGGGTTCGATGAATAAAATTGCTGATCTTAAGCTAATTTCCCCATTGCTAATTTTGGCGGGCGTTATCTTTCTGATTCCTGCCTCTGCCATCGCCACATTTTCGATTGTAGCGGTGGACAATACAACCGGCGCGGTCGGCAGCGCCGGAGCATCATGTATCGCCGGCTCACAGATGATAAACGACGTTGTCGAAGGAATCGGCGCTATCAACACGCAGGCATATTATCTACCCCAAAATCAAGCTCATGCCCATTCTCTTCTTATATCCGGTCTAACGCCTGATTCAATTATCGGCTGGTTGGCTAATAATGACGTCGAGGGGGACCCAGGCCTCCGGCAATATGGCGTGGTAACGTTGGCCGGCCCGGGAGCTTCTGCGGCTTACACTGGATTCATGACTACTTATTACAAGGGGCATTTGACTGGATTTGAATATGCTATCCAAGGAAATATTCTTCTGAACGCTCATGTTCTCGATACCATGCAATTTGCCTTCTTGAATACTCCCGGTCCGCTTGAAGAGAGATTAATGGCGGTTCTGGAAGCCGCTAATATCCCGGGCGCGGACAGCCGTTGCACCTCATGCGGCAAACCGGCTATTTCCGCTTTTATCAAAGTCGTTCATCCCGGTGACAGTGGGACGCCATTTCTTTATGAAGTGGTTAATAATACCACCTGTCCGGTTAATCCGATTGATTCTCTGGTTTGGAAATTCAATAATTGGAAGCAATTGCAGATTGCCGATCCGGCTTTATCGACAATCACGGCCTCGCCGTCCATCATTCCGGCCAGCGGGCACGATATCGCCGGCATCACCATAACGCCGCTAAATTATGCCGGTCAGCCGGTGACGCATGGCGCCGTTGTAGAACTTTCCCATACAGGCGCGGGTAGCCTGATGGAAGTGATTGATATGGGCGACGGTTCTTATGGCTCAGGAATTATTTCACCCTCCACTTTTGGGACAGATACGATTACCGCTACGGTGACTGCGGGTGGCCAGACGGTGGTCCTGAACCAAAAGGCGGTTGTCGGATATTACCTCTGTGGCGACCCAAACGGCGATACCAAATACAACGCCCTTGATGTAACTTACCTGATTAATTTCTTATACAAGTCAGGCCCGACTCCGAAGCCCGTATTGGGGGCGGGTGATGCCAATGGCAATGGGATAATTAACGCACTGGACATAACGTATTTGATAAACTTCCTATATAAGCATGGCGCCGCCCCGATTTGCCCATGAGGAAATAGAAGCGCCCAAAAAAATATCAAATAGAACCCTGTCCGACTCGACATTACTTAATATTTTTCTTTAATTATTGACAAAGCAATCTACCTGCTTATATTTGTTGCCCAAACCTTAATTTGGAGCGCCAATGGATCAGGACTTGCAGGGAAAAATCGGTCGTTTTACCTTACCGGAGATCTTCCAGTTGATTGCCGCCAGTAGGAAAACCGGCACGCTCGGAATACAGAAAGACGACGACATCATTATGGTCTATTTCAAGAACGGGAAAATCATATACGGCTACGGACCAAAGCAAGCGTTTCATTTGGGCGAGCTTCTGAAAGATAAAGGGAAAATCACTGCCGGACAGCTCAATGAGGCAGTAGCAATCCAGTCCTCAACATCAAACTCAAAAAGATTGGGGCAGATTCTAATAGAGAAGAATTATATTAGCCGTTACGACCTTGAGCAAGTGGTCAAAGGTCAAATGGAGGAATTGATATATTCTCTTTTGTCATGGGACAACGGATCTTTTAAATTTTATGAGAATCAGTACCCCACCGAGGAAGAGATCACGGTGGACATATCTGTCGAAAATGCCATTCTCGAGGGAATGCGTCGGATCGACGAGCAAAAGCGGGCTGAAGATATATTCCCCGATACTGACGTTGTTCTTTCATTGGCCCAATCACCTATGGAACGAGAGAGCGAAATTTCTCTCAAATCAGAGGAATGGAGGCTTTTGGCTCTGATAAATGGCCGCCGAACAGTTGGGGAAATTGTTGCCATATCGCCAATCCCGAGATTAGAAACCCTCCATCGTCTGGCTGGACTCAAAATGGCCGGACTGGTTTCAACCGGCCTCAATAAGAGAGCTGACGGAGACAGACTGGCTGAAATGGTTGACAATCTCGGCAAGTTGCTTGAGGAATATCTTCAGAAAAAATCGAATATCTCCAGGGGCGAAAAGACAACATTGCAGAATGTCAGGGATGTCACAATCTCTGCCATAAATAATGACCACCCTGAGATTTAGAAACGACTCCCATCCTCCTTTGATATGACCCGCTTAGAGACACTGAAAAAGCTTGAGGCAACATTGGAAAGCTTTTTGACTCAAATTGTTGTCTCCCAATCACGGCAAGTCGAATTTTCCAAGGGACTGGATGCCCTTGATGAAATCACGCGCGATTCTCTAAAGGGACGACGTATCAATTCACGGCTGGGAAACTGGTTTGCCAAAAATAATAATGTGCCGGAGGACGAAAGATTGCGTGAATCCGAGATATTAGCTATCGCCGGTATGCTTGGACAGATAAAAACCGGCCTCGATGTGTCTGACCCCGAGTCAAGAAAACTCGCCGATGAAATAGATCGCTGGCATGACAAGGGAATTATCCCGCGGCGCAAACTGATATTAAAGATGAAACCTTCCGAGGAAGAACCGGGGATTTCCGAAAAATTTGCCGAATTACTTAATAAGGAAGCTGAATATTTCAGCAAGGACCTTGATAATAAAAAACATCTCTTGAGCCTTCTTGATGATGTTCTGAAGTCCGCCGAGGCTAAAGAGGACACGATATATATTCATCTGGCCGGGTCAATTATATATTTCCTAAAGATGAGAGGATATAAAGTTGGTCCTTTTGTGAAGAGGCTCAAGGAGATAGAAGGAAACAAATTGGAGTCTCCCCATGCGTACTGATGCCGGAAAAGCATATTTTAGCGCATTTCGAACCTTGAAAGAGAAAGATTACCCGGCGACCCTGGGATTTCTCAAAAGCGCTGAAATTCAGTTTGCAGATGACTTGGATTTTCGTATATTAAAGGAGACAACCAGATTGCTTCTGGCGGTCAAAAACGAAATTTCCGGTCTGGAAAATAATTTGAAGTAAAGGAGATAAAATCATGGCAAAAAAACAGAGCTTCGCGGATAAGGTCTCAAAAAAGAGATTTACGATGAATTGCCCCGTTTGCGAACAGCCGATCAATTTTATCAAATATGTCAAAGCTGAACGTTCTGAAAATGGTTGGAAATTCCGGACGACCAATGTCGGCGTCTGCAAATGCAACCACGCTGAGGTTTACGGATAGGATAAAATTTGATTCCTCCAAAACCCGCTTGATAAGGGCGGGTTTTTTTATATCTTGAATCCTAATGCGCCAAATCCTCGAAGAAAAACTGCTCCCCTTTGTTATCAAGCCGGGTAGGTACACCGGCGGCGAGTTGGGGCAGATTGTCAAATTGGCGGGCGACAGGTTGAAAGTCGCTTTGGGATATCCTGATATGTACGAAATCGGAATGTCTTATTTAGGAACACAGATTCTATATAATATTATTAATTCCGACGATCGTTTCCTTTGCGAAAGGTTTTACTCGCCCGACAGAGACGCCGAGGAAATCCTGCGCCGGGAGAAAATCCCGCTCTTCAGCCTGGAATCCTTTCGGCCCTTAAATGAATTCGACGTTGTCGGATTTACCCTTGCCTATGAAATGGTCTATACGAATCTGCTTAATATCTTGGATCTTTCGGAGATACCGCTTCGTTCATTGGAAAGAAATGACAATCACCCTCTGATAATAGCCGGCGGCCCGATAGCGCATAATCCCGAACCGACTGCGCCTTTTATTGACCTGTTTTATATTGGCGATGCCGAAGAAAATATTATCAGGCTTCTTGAGGTAATTCGCAGTAGCCGCGGGCTCCCCCGCCGGGCGAAATTGGAACAAATAGTAAGGGAAGCGCCCTCTGTTTATGTGCCGCAATTCTATGATTCATCAACTCGTGAGCCGCTTTTTGATTTTGTTCCCCCCAAAATAAAAAGTTGTCGCGTAAAACAGCTAAAAAGAGAATTCTACCCTAAGAAACCTCTTGTGCCATTCATAGAGACCGTTCATGATCGGTTAACAGCGGAAATCATGCGAGGATGTCCGAGGGGATGCAGATTCTGCCAGGCCACGGCGATTTATCGCCCGGTCAGGGTTCGCCCCAAAGAGGAAATTATTGCTCAGGTGAACGACCAGATTGATCAATCTGGATTTGATGAGGTAACCTTGCTCTCTTTGTCTTCAAGCGATTATCCCGATATCCTGCCGCTCGCGGCTCAGCTCTCGAGGACTCTTGGCGAAAAGAGAACAGCTCTTTCCCTTCCTTCCCTGCGCCCCGGGACTATTTCACCTGAATTAGTGAATGTCATAAAACTAACAAGAAAAACAGGGCTTACTTTTGCCCCTGAGGCCGGGACAGAAAGGTTGCGAGCGGTAATCAGGAAAGATATCACCGATCAGGGATTATATGATTCTGTCCGATTATCCTTTGAAAATGGATGGAATCTTGTGAAATTATACTTCATGATCGGCCTTCCAACAGAAACAGAAGATGACCTCAGAGGAATAGTGCATATTATAAGAGAAGTCGGCAGAATTGCCCATGATTATAAAGGAAAAAATGTTATCAATATCACCATATCGCCGTTTTCTCCCAAATCGCACACACCCTTCCAATGGGATGAGCAAGCCTCGCCGGAGACAGTCAAAGAGAAAAATGATTTCATAAAACGAAATGCCAATAGCCACTTCGTGAATATTAAACTGCGCGACCCCAAGCTGTCTTTTCTGGAAGGCGTTCTGGGACGGGGAGGCAGAGAGCTGGCCGATGTAATCGAGGCCGCTTTCCGAGACGGCGCCCGTTTTGACGGATGGTCGGAAGGATTTGATTTCAATCTCTGGCAGAAAGCGTTTGAAAAAAATAACATTGACCCTCGCGCTTATTTGCGGGGCAGATCATTTTCCGAAATTCTCCCCTGGTCGCATATAATACTCGATGTCTCCGCGGAGCATCTTATCGAAGAGCGGAATCGGACTTCAACTTTGCTGAGAGAATTAAAAACTCCCGCACAACCGCTCACCGCGGCGCAGAATATCGGCGAAGACGCCGATGACGGATTTGGCCGATCCCGAAAAAAGACCATTCCTAAGGCATCGGTGGCCCCGAACAAAAGCCAGGCGCGAATTAAATGGGGACGAAAAGGATTAACCCGTTTCTTATCCCATCTTGATAATCTCAGAGTCATTGAGCGGGCGATACGCCGGGCCAACTTACCGGTGGAGTATTCGCAGGGGTTTCACCCACACATGAAATTGTCGTTTGGTCCTCCCCTGTCGCTTGGATTCAGCTCTGAAGCCGAATACTTTGACATCTCCCTGGAGCAACCGTTTCAGGCGGATATGGCTCATCGATTGAGCGCGGCTTTCCCGGAAGGGTATTTTCTCATTATGGCCAAATCGGTAATCAATACAAAAGAATCACTCTCCAGTCGATTGAATCGCGCTATCTACGAAGCCCTCGTCGATAAAAATCAGGATTATGATGAGAAAATTACCCAACTTCTTTCACAGCCAAAAATTGATATAAATCGTATGACAAAAGAAGAAACTAAGGTGGTTGATATCAGACCGGCGATTTTTGATATTTCATTCAAAGAGCAAAGCCATATTGACCCTGATAAAGCGGCCCTGTATTTGGAGCTGGGAATTGGCTCATCGGGGTACGCCAGGCCTCACGAAGTCATTCTGGCGACTGGCCTAATTGAAGAGGCGGCTGTCCCCGCTCTTAAAATTCATCGCCTCGAATTGCTGAATGTCGACCAATTTGGAAAACGATTAACTCCGATGGAATTTTAATTCATGCCTGTATCAGAGAAAAAATTTGACCCGGTTAGAGCCGCCGCTATTGAAATAATCGGGCTTGTCGAGGCCGGAAAACATACCGCCGACGAGGCCACGCACGAGGTTGTTCAGGCCGGAAAATTCACCCCGCTTGATATTCGATTTATCCGACAGCTGATTAATGGCGCTATAAAGCTGAAAAAGAGACTCGACCATGATATGCGCTTTTTCCTGAGCAAACCCTCGGAGAAACTGCCGCGGAAAATGACTGATATATTAAGGCTCGGATTCTATCAGTTATTTTTCACCCAGAGGATTCCTCCTCCGGCCGCCGTTTCGGAATCGGTCGATCTTGCCAGACATTTTTGCGATGACTCAAGAGCCAGAGTTGTCAACGCCGTTTTGCGATCCGCCCTCCGTAATCCGGAGAGAATCGTTTTCAGGGACAAGAAAACTGACCCGGTCAATCATCTTGCCAACTACTATTCTTATCCGGAATGGTTTGTAGAATATTGCCTTGATGAATTCAAGATTGAGGAGACCGAAAAGCTTCTAAAAAGCATGAACCTGCGGCCGCAGATGACCTATCGCGTCAATTATCTGAAGACCAAACCGGAGGATGTGGCGGCCAAATTCGAAGAAGCGGGAATCAAATATCATCCGGGCAAATACCTCCCCGAATTTTTGCATCTTGAAGATGCCGCTTTCCCGCTCGAGGATGAGCTGGTCAAGAGCGGCAAGGTTTATATCCAAGACGAGTCCGCCGGAATGGCGATTCGCCTGATGAATCCCAAGATGGGAATGAACGTTCTGGATATGACCGCCGCCCCGGGAGGCAAGACAACCTACGCCGCTATAAAGATGCGCAATAAAGGGATGATCACCGCCATTGATCGGTCTCGCCCCCGATTGGAAATGATGATGGATAATTGTCAGAGATTAGGAATCAAAATAATAAATCCTGTGGCGGCGGACATTCTTGAATTTGTGTCCGAGCCTTTTGATCGGGTAATTCTGGACCCACCCTGCACCGGATGGGGCAACGCCGGAAAGCATAGCGATCTGCGCTGGGCCAAAGACCCTAAGGATGTGGAAAAATTATTTAAGCTTCAAAGCATGATGATCGACAAAGCGGCCAAACTGGTCAAACCCGGAGGAATCCTGATTTATTCCACCTGCACTATTATCAGGCGTGAGAACGATCAGGTGGTCGAGGAATTCCTTGCGCGCCGCAAAGACTTTGCGCTGGAATCCGCGGCAGAGTATTTCGATGCCGACGTTGTATCCGAACGCGGGCTTTTGAAAACATATCCGAATAAACCGGATCTTTCCGGCGCTTTTGCCGCCCGTCTCAAGAAAGTAATTAACCCCAAAAAATAGCTTGCTGACTTTCGATACTAAATTCATAAGTTTTGAATAATGTTTTTGCCAAAACCAAAAAAGTATAGGGATAGCAGATTTTTCCGAGATATATCATTCAGACTCTCTGGAAAAAGCCGCAAAATACTATATTATTTCGGAATCCCCCTTATTGCCCTTTTAGTAATTTACTTAATAATGGATTCAATAATCATGCCGATTATAACCCGGCATGGCTCGGAATTTCCCATGCCGAATGTTGTCGGCAGAATCGAAAATGAAGCGAGAGAAATTCTGGATTCCGCCGGTCTTGGGATTGAAATCAAATCGAAGGAATATCGTACTGATAAGCCGGAAGGTACAATCATTTCGCAATATCCTGCTCCCGGAATAAAGGTCAAATCCGGTCGAATTATTAAGCTAACCGCATCTATCGGCCAAAAAATTGTTACTATTCCGCCGCTCGCCGGATTTTCGGTACGACAGGCGGAGTTGAGTATCCAAGCCGCGGGATTGATTCTGGGAGATATCGCCTGGACTTTTTCCGATTCTCTCCCTGAAAAAGTGGTCGTTTTCTCCTATCCCGCATCAGGGACAAAAGTCCCCGGCGGCACAGCCATAAATTTGATGGTTAATCGCGGGCGAGTGGCCGGAATCGTTTATATGCCGAAACTGCTCGGGAAACCGCTGGAAGAAGCGAAGAAAATGCTTGAAGGCGCCGGATTAAAATTGGGTTTGGTAACTCATATTCGTGATGAAAATTATCTCCCTGAGACGGTTATAGAGCAATCTGCTCCTGAGGCGACCGAACTTGAACCCGGCGAGGAAATCGACCTGGTCGTCTCGACGACCGAGTGAGGCCTCTATTACTGCATCGTGTCTCTTGAAGACGGTCTCACAGCCATCATTCCATTGACTCCCTCCCTGCAGGGCTTGCTGAAAAATCCCTGCAAATGGGAGAGAGTATTTTCTTTGGCAACAAGGCTCCGGAATTGTCATACTGGATTTGATCCAGTATCCAGACAAAAGGCTTCATCAGTCCGGCGCGTAAACGGATAGGGGGTTGACTTGGGGATGAGCCAACAACTTCTTACGCGCCGTCAGGAAAGTTTCTCAAAACTGCCGAAGGAGATTAAGCGATACGCTCGGATTATGCCCGAAGGGATTGGCGTTGAATTTTACTTTGACCTTATTGCTCGAGGCTTCGGAAAATTCTTCTTCCGGTTCGGTTTGCTGAGTCATCTTCTTGACTACCCAAAAACTGTCTATTCCCGAAATAATTCTATTGAAGACCGCCATGCCTATCATAAAAGTGGCCTTCCGGAAGGCGGTCTTGCTGGCATTTCTGATTGAGCGGTAAGCCAGTCTGGCATCATTACTCTCCCATTGCCAGTAATACGATTGCGTATGCGGGTAATATGGAGCGGACGGATTAATGATCCGTCCGGCGGTATTGTAGTCGTCACGATTATCATAGAACGTCAAATTCTTGAAAAAGTCATCATCTTTGCCCGAGGGGTGAATTCCCGCATGTCGCTCAGCATAGCGGATGTAATCATCTTCTTTCCAATTGCCATACGTGTGAAACGCCAGAACACCGGCCCAGACAGCTAATTCCGCGCCGATAAAAACTTCGGCTCTTCCCTTCGCCCCGGCATAGTACTGCCCGGCGCCGGGTAATAACAGAGACAATACTACCGCTTTGGTTTTTGAGAGAGAATTGGCCGACGCTTCCGCCCCAGCGGATTTCCAATTTGTTTCTTTCTTGGAGCCGTTGACACTCATATCCGCCCCAGCGGATTTCCAATTATCAAAATCGTCGGACTGCACAAATGATGAATAGTTCATCGGAAGATTAAGCGGGGAAAGTTTAAGCTCAAGCTTGGAAGCTGATATCGTCGGCGCAAGCAAAAAGAAAAGCAAAAGTAAATTTAATAGGCTTTTCATGCTCATCATTATTACAGCTATTCTCAAAATTTAAATGTAAACCTGAGTATGGGGGTCTCTTCAGTGGCCGAATATTTTTTCATCTCCGCATTAATCGTCACCCAGTTATCCCCGGATTGATTGCGATTATGTCTTTGCGCCGCCAGCATGGCATCAAAAGCCGACAGAAGGTGATTGGCCAGAGAAACAATTAAGAACGAATTCGCCTTATTAAGCAGGTCATTGGCTTTTCCACGAAGGCCATTGTAATAACTTCTATGAGGCGAGGGTTCGGAGTCATATTTAGGCGGCGTATCATCCCAGTAATCGTCCCAGCCGCCGCGAAACTGATCATATTTCCCAATCATTTCGTAGTACTGTTGACTCTTGCTACCCGGTAGATGCTCGGTAAAAACTGTATCAGAGGGAAGATGGTGGGTCGTATCCTGACTCACCAGCCATCCCCTGTAACTATGCGCTATGGAACTGTCTCCCTCTTTCCAGTGTTGATTGGCATAATTCTGGAATTCCGTGGTTTTCTTGTTGCCATCTCCATGATATTTGAAATAAAAAGCCCATGAAGCCGCCTCGGTTCCGAGAAACAATATCGGTTTTATTATGGTCGAGCCGGCATATTTCTGCCCCCATCCGGGAATGATTAATGAATATAGAAAGGCTTTTTTGGGGGACCTGTAATCATACTCATAAATGGTCTTGTCTTTGGTCGTATCATTGCCAAATTCGTCTTCGGGCTTATCAGATTTCAAATATGAAGCTATATACTGATCCGAGCTGACCCTTAACGATTGGACCTCCAGCTCCAGCCGGGAGGGGCTAAGATTCATCGCCGATGCCGACATGTAAATTATGCTTAGAAGAGATATAATCAATAGAACAACTTTTTTCATCTATGAATCCTTTCTTATTTCACAATTGCGATGTCCGTAAAGGCGGTCCTAGTCTCAGTCCCAAATTCTGCCTTCAGAAGACATCTATAGACGCCTGTCGGTAATAATGAGCCATCCCAAATTTTCTCATTTGTTCCCAATTGTCCGGTCATTTGCCATTTATCGACCTCTCGCCCGGACAAATCATAAAATGTCATTGTCAGCCGGGCGTCATCTCCAAGAAAATATCGAATTATAGTGCGGCCGTCAAGCGATGGGTTTGGATAACAATAAAATTCATTGGCGGGAAGTTTGTCCGAGAAGACTTTCGGCGCCCCCAGTTTTTCGTTGGGAAGATAGAAAGTCCCTCTTGGATTGCCGCCGCCCATTGGCCAGTCGGCGGCAAGAGAATCAAAGGAAACATCAAATGAATAAAACCAGCCATCAACTCCCAGAAATCCGAGCCCACCCCCAATGCTTTTTTGGTAGACCAAAGGCGACCCGACTCCCACACCGCCCGCGGCCAAAGGAAAGCCGTAGAGAAGCTCCGGCCCGAAAGCATAACAATTGCCATTGCTTGTGACGACTATAACATCCTGACGTTTATCGCCATTAATATCAGCGACTACCGGAGCGGCGATGACATAGTCATCAGGGAATTGTCTGTCTATCGTTATGGGGAAATCGGATAGATATGAGAAGCCTCTATCCATGGCGAAAATTTTGTTTTTCCCACCGGCAATTATGTCAGCATAACCGTCATCATCGATATCGGCGACAACGATATTTGCAAATATCGAATCATGCAAATCTCGATAATTATATAACGCAAATGGCGAGGCCGGAATTTTTGAATAATCAACCGTAACAGCCTTAATTTCGCCGGTTGGACTGGCGACAATTATCTCCGGCGCATCATCTCTGTTTAGATCCGCGCCAACTGGGCCATAAAAATATTTGCCTTCCAAATCATAAGAAACAGTATCATCCGGCGGCCAAATAAAATACAACCTGACATTACTGGTATCTCCGGCAACCAGGGCAATCCCATTTTCCAACTTAACAACGCCATACAATTCCGTTTGCTTGATTTCGGGCGAGGCCGGCGATTTTACCCCTACCGAATCGACATAGTAAAGCCGGATATGATTTGACTGCGGATTACTTTCCGCCGCTATCAATAAGCTATCATCAAAGACAAGAGACAAAACACTGCCCGAAAATGGCGCTTCATAAAGCAGTCGCGCCTGTCCATACTGGAATTCATCTCTGTTGCTGAATAGATAGACACGATTTCCGGCCCCAACCGCCACCCTCAAAGAATCCGCTCCTTTGCCGAAATCGCCGACCACAGGCCCAGCCGTTATCGAATATGCTCCTCTGGCAAAGAGCGGCACCGTATCCGCCGTTTTGCCGCTCAAAGAATAGGCGGTATCTTTATAGACCGGTAACAGAGGCGTAAAATCGGAACCGTCCTCGTTCATTGCAATTATATTCCTGCCTGAGGCGGCTATTATTTCGTCAAATCCAGAATCATTGAGATCTGCCGTAATTGGCGATAAGCCATACGCTGGATATCCGGCCCTTTTCGGAAACCCTTCCGAAATAAGATCATTTTCGACATGGAACGACATTAGAGTATCCGACGCTGAAACATCGGTGATTCGAACATGGCTATTAATACCATAATATCCGACCGACGGCGGATTCGTGTTGGGGGTGAATGAACTATTATTCCCCGCATAGTATAAATCCTTCTCGGAGCCAAACCCGGAATAATAGATTCCGCCAAAATTGACCAACCCGTCGGCTTCTATTATTTCGATAAAACGGTGATATGGATTAACCTGGACCATATTTTGGTCAAAATTATTGTATCCGTCGCCATTCCAATCCATTAAGGCCACCCGTTCGTCAACATGCCAGATAATAATACCCGAGCCGGGAATCAAAAAATCGTATTCGCGGCTGAACTGCCTGGTGAAGTAATTTATCGGGCCAAGGATTACTGAAGTCGCCGAGTCGGCCAGCAAAGCTGTCTCAGCGCCGTCGGTTTCAATCTGCCTGTTTTCCAGAAGATAATATTCAAATTCTGATATTGGTATCTTGGCGACTTTGACTCCTGTTTTTGCCATTTCGGCCGCCACCAATTGAACATCCGCCCCCCGACGATAAATCACCGGCGTCACAAACCCGAGAAATGCTCTCGACCAGGCGTCCGGGTAAATCGGCATCGTCCCAAAAATCCGACCGACTACAAAGCCAAAATCAATCCCGGTTCCAAAGCCGTTGTCGTCCATCAGCGAAAAATCGCCGATCTGAGTCATGAAATTGCTAGTACTATATAGATCAACAAGACCGAGTTGATGCCCATACTCATGAGCGATTACCGCATTAAGGGCGGTACCACGGTTATCCTGACATGCCGTTTCCGGCATTACCACGACATCCTTAATCGTATCACTCCCATGATTCACGGGGATTAAAACGGAATCCCCCAAAAAAACATTCCCTGTAAAGAGATCGGATGTTGTGAGCGGAAAACCGATATCATTCTGCCTGTCTGAACCGGCATGGAACAATAAATATGTGTCATACCGGGCAAAATCTATCGAGGGTTCCGAAGTATCCGCCAGCTTAATGGCATCATGAGCCAATTCCTCTAATCCGAATGATTTATCCGCTCCCTGCGAACCGTAGTATCCCATGGTATGCGGCAGGTGATATACCGAATCGCTCTGCTCAGGATATACTTTGCCTACTATAACAACTTTGCCTTCAGACATAACCGAATAATAATTATTGAGAGCTTCAATATGCTTCTCAAAATAAGCCCGCACATGGGGAGAGGGATCAATCGTATGCCCCTCTTCCTGAAAGAACGTAAGGGTATCCCGCATGTCAAAGCGGCCGCGCCCCGTTGTATTGGGGTCGTCGTCAGGGTTTTCGTATCGGAAATCAAACCGCATGGCAAGGATTCTAAGCGTATCAACGCGCGAAGCTGTAGCCGTCGCCTTGGGAAGCGCCCAGGGTTTATCCCTGTCGAGCTTTAGGATATTTCTCGATGAGGCCTTGGAATGGAATCCGCTCTGTACTATCGGCTGATTCTTGTCGTCAATGACCCGCCTTTCGACAGACAGAGGCCTCAGGATTTTGCCGTCACTTGCCGCAACGGCCTGAAATATAATCACGACCGCTACGAGCGAAAGAAGGAATCCTATTCCGGCTTTTAATCCTATCATGAATCCTCGAATTACCCCGAGCGCTATAAATCAATAGAGAGTGAAAATCTCATCGTATTGGCCAGCGGGACATTATCACTTGACGGTATATATGCAAAATCGAACTGGAAAAGCTTATAGGCCAAACCGAAACCGAGCGTAGGTGTTTTTACCTCGCCTTCCTGGTCGTAGATATATCCGCCCCGGAAAGCAATAAATGACCCATACCAGTACTCAGCTCCGCCATTAAGAATAACTTCCTTCAATTCACTTGAGAGACCATCGCCAATCGCAACCAGAGCTTTATTGGCTTCAACTGTAATCAGGGCCTTGTTATAGGCGGATTCTACCATCTTCCAGGCAAATCCGACCGCAAGGTTTCGCGGAAGCGGGTCCGCCTGAGCGACATCAATATATGATATATCCGGACCGATGTTGGTAATAGCCATGCCAAAATTGACCCGGCGATTAATCCTGTAAAGAATTCCGGCATCGAGCGCCAAACCTGTTGAAGTACCGCTTCCTTTCTCCTGACCGGCGCCGAGAGATGAGAGGTGTGAATAAATAACTTTGGCGGATAACCCGCCACTCAGCGATGGCGACAAAGACGTCCCATAGGAGAGGCTGACGGCAATATCAAACGGCAGAAATTCGCCCAGCACCTGGGCCGCTTCATTGGTTCTCGTTATGTTCCCATAGGACAGGAATGTAATATTCCCTCCAATGGTTCCCCATCCTTCCACCGAGCGCACATACGAAAAGAAATCATAGTACATATCGCTGGCAAATTCAGGAAGCCAATTAACATGCATCATGGAAATTTCGGTCTTGGCGCCGGCGCGGACAAATATCCGATCAGTTGTGGTAAACCAGATATTATTATCCTTTTCTTCAACGGCCAAACTGCTTTTCTTCCCCAACCCTTGGTCATTGACACGAGCCCAATTGCCGTCGAAATAGATCACGCCGGTTTCGGTCGCAAAATAAAGCCTATTCTCGATAGGTTGGATTTCATTGATTCGGGCTCCGGCCGGATTGACAAGAACCGATACCGCTTGACCCGCTTTCAACGTGTCTGATTCAAGAGAATTTACGGCTCTTATATTATCAACCAGTCTCATGGCTCGGGCAGAATCTCCTTTGACACGGTCTAACGCAAAATCAAAAAGTGGGACATCAGCTTCCGGCGATACGTTCTTATATCCATAATGCGACCACCTACGGCCGTCATACTTGAGCAGACCATATTCTGTTCCAATCCAGATTTCCCCGCGGCTGTCAATATCGATATCGGTCAGCTTAAATCCAAATCCGGCGGTATATGGAATCTTGATAATTCGACCGGGGGACGTGGTCTTTACCGCAGCGCTCTCAGGAGAAACATTACTCACCCCGATCTGTCGGAACTTGGCCTCGAGAAACGCTCCATAGACTCCAACCGTATCAATCATCCCCATTATTTTCTCATTATCCTTCTGGTAGGCGCTCGCATCTGGATTGAGAGCATGAAACTTCTCGAGATATTTTGCTTTTTCAGCCGAGGTTCCATAGATCTTCATACTCTCATAAATTGAGGAATCGGCCTCGCCCAAAACATCGTTATGTTCATAATAGTTTTCCCAGGATGTCCCGTCAAAATGATATAAATCATTGTCGGCAAGAATCCAGGCGTTGTCTTTATCTTTTACGGCAATTCCCTCAATAGGTCCCGCAGGCAAACCTGCAGAGTCGCCATAGTACTTAAATGCGCCTGCATCATAGACGACCAAACCCGAATCGGAGCCCAAATAGGCCCTCTTATCAAATAGCCTGACCATAGTGAAATTGTGCGAAGGGACTTTTTCGTCCGGCATAAGTTTTTGCCAGTTACGCCCATTATAGCGATAAAGACCGGAATCGCTCCCAACCCAGAGAAAATCATCATCTGCCGCTATATCTTGCAAATTTCCTTCGAGACTGATATCGAACGGAATGACCATCTTCTCAGGAAGAAACCGCAATTTCGATTTCTCAAGCGCAACAAGCAGCTTATCAGTCTCAGCTTGGTCTAACACGGAATCTTTCATACTGTTCTGATAAATATTCTCTGCCTGGCTGACCATATTCCAGTCAATCAGGCATCCGTTATAAGCATCAACGAGGGCATTAAGGGCGGCCTCAAATTGATCTTTTCCAGTATAATTCTCAGGAAGATGGCTGATAACCTTATCTTTTATCGAATCAATCCGTGCAGACGGGAAAGGATTATTGACCTGACCCAACTCCTCAAGAAGAATTGGGATTTTTTGCTCGGCGGCGTCGCCGGCCAAACCGGTATATTGACGCAGGATTGACTCAGCCGATTGTTCAGGATTAGGTTCAATTATGTCATTCTTTGTCCAGCCATTCTTATCGTACTTAACCAGACCGCTGTCAGTGAGAGCCCATATGTCGAACCGGCGATAATCAATATCGGAGCCGTCATTCTTGAAAAGAGCCACTTTTTTCAAAGGGCGAAATTGCTCTGGGATTTTGATATCAAGCCATTTTCCTGATAGCGGATAAGTACCCAGTCCGGCCGGATTCCAATGAGTTGCCGTTGCGTCATCGGCCACCGCTACAAAAGCTTCGCCCATTCCGGCGGATCTGGCTCCGGCGGCTATCCGCAAAAAGAGAACTGCGGCGCTCGAGACACTCGCATAGGCATTAATGCCTCCGCCCGCCACAACCAGGACTGCTATCAGTAAGGCAAATAATTTTCGCATCGGTAAACCTCCATGAGATATTAATTGACAACAACTACTTTTCCAAATGATTCTACCGTCTCGTCAGATTGCTCCGACACCGCGGTCACTTTATATATATAGACCCCCGAGGCCACCCGGTCGCCATCGGAATCCCTGCCGTCCCAGGAACAAAATCTATAGAAATCTGCAGGAATCGAGTTCTTCTCATATTCAAATATCATTTTCCCTGCGACGGTAAATATCTTAAGATTCACGCTTCTGGCCGAGGAAGAAAGAGCAAAGGAAATTGTCGTCTCATCTTTCATCGGATTAGGATAATTTAGCAGATCGGTAATCATAAGTTTGGACGACTCGATAACCTCGGCGGTAAATTTGGCGACTGCCGAATTATTGGCATTATCCCAGACCTTAATTTTGAAACTGTGGATTCCCTGCTCCAAGTTTCCGAGGTCATAATCCAGATTGCCATGTGTGCAACTTCCTGTCTCATATTCAAACAAATCGGTCAAATTGACAATATTTTCAAGCCGATCATCAATGATAAGAGTCATCTCATGCCCTAAACCGCCTATTAAATTTAAGCCCAGCGAATCCGATAAATGAATCTTGAGTTTTTCCCCCAATGCTATTTTGTCGCCGGATACAAAATCCTTTCTGTTTGAAAATGTATATTCTATCTCGGGCCCTCTCGTATCGCCGCCTGAGGATATTTTTGGCGAGACCGGGATGGAATCCGCAAGACCAAAAGCATCGGCGCTATTGGAAACCGCATATCCCAAAATTCGAGCCGCCTTTCCCCCGTATCCGATATCAAGCGGAGCAATAAATGAAAAATTGAATCTGCCGTTCTCAACAACAGCCGTCCCTCGATAAATAATCGGACCGCCCAGAGAATAATTTACAGAGTCATAGAGTTGGCCGCTTCTAAAATATACATTGTGGAATTTCTGTATCTCGGAATCATATACAAATATATCAAGAGTCCCATTGAAATCAGCCGGAGCGCCCAAGCCACGAATGACAATTTCTCCGCCAACCTCATGTAGCGCCAGAGCCCTTATAGTATCGGGAAAATCCGTAAATTTGATATCGAAATGAGGAACTCCCAGCTTGAGAAAAGGATCCCCAAAGAAAGCATAGGTTCGATCGTTGCGAATCGGACGCGGCTCCGAGTATGAATACTCCCGCAGGAGCTTGGCGGTATAAACGGCCTGGCATATCGAAAGAGAATCCGCGCCGAACAGAATATCATAAAATTGACGATTAAAATCCGCATTCTCGCCGGCATAAACGAGGCGAGTAGCCGCTACCGTGGCAATAGCTCCGGCATTGGGTAGCCGAAGCAGATCCTCGGCCATTCCCTCGCGGGTCGGGTCATCAAAAAAACCGATCGAACATGAAGCGGTAAATACAAGCGCCAGACGGTCTCCGTTCTGCAATCGCGGAAGGTCGGAATTCCTGCCAAAAATATGCTCATGCGCCCAGGTATCGGGATTGCCATGCCCAACATAATTTATTAGCAGGGCGCCATCATTGAAACTTCTGACAATGGCGTCATTGACGGCAGTTTTCTGGCGGTTGGAATCAAAAGGATAATCCCATGAATAAATTTTATTTCTTCTGAAAGCGGATGGAAGATGATATTTCTGAAGCTCCTCGGTCTGAGTCGTATGGAATGATTCGACTTCGTTAGCGCCAAATTCATCATCGGCGACCAAAGTCACGGTGGCGCGCCACGGGGCAAAGTTGGTCGAGGACTCATACGATTTCACCTTGGCAACTACCGTATTCAGCTGAGATGCGCTCTTGACAGGCCAGCGCGAAATCATCATGTCATACCCACGGTCAGACGAATACGATGTGTCGCCGTCAAGAATCCCATATTCCCCGAAATAAACATAGTTGTCATCCGATGAAGTTGAATCATACCGGTGAATATATGGGGGTACGAGATTTTGAGTGGCCGTGTTCAGATAATTTTTGAAATCATAATTCCCGTCGCCGACAAGAAGGGCCGCCGAGGGCGCCGGGGATGGGTAATTTTCATAGGCATATTTCAAAAAATCCCGAATCGCGGTCGGGTCATATTGCCCAAATGAAAACTGATTGAAAATATCTTCAAGAGCAACAAGTTTAACATTAAGATTAGTTTGCAAACTCCGGTAAGAAACATAGGATTGCAGGCCGGAAACAAACTGACGGGGGGCAATCACAAACATATCAGTCTGCGCCACATTGTCAACAAGGTCTGGTTGAGCTATCCTATCAATTTGTACCGGTGAATATGCTTTTCCCTGGGAGCAAAGATAAAAGCGCCGCGAAGGTGCAGACCCAAAAGGATATTGGAATGAAATTTTATCAGAAGAGATATTTGCGCCGGTTATTGATATCGGATTACCGCTGTTTGAAAGTTCAAAAATATAGGGAATTCCGCCAAAATTATTATTCGCGGAAATTTCAGTCCTGTCATAACCGGAATTGATTGTCGCATCAAGAATACTGTTCGCCCCTTCTAATGATCCCCCATAGGACAATTCGCAAAAATCAAAATGGGGCGGCGAATCATAATTGGCAGTCATCGAAATGGAAAACTTATTATTCCCCTTATGCAGGAGACTGCCGGCAAGAAATCTAAAATCGGGACTATCTCCGAGAATCTGCACGGCGGGCGCATCATTTATGGAAAGATTCATGTGGGGTGTCTTCGCTCGGATTCGAACAAGGGATGACTCCGAAGCAAGCGCCGATGGTAAATCCATATAGAATGTAAATTGACTCTGGTCCGTCCAATACCATGTATAATAATCCTCAACGCTGGTCCCGTTATCATGCATAAGCATCCTGTTTTGACCCGCTCTGGCATAAAATCTACCGCCCGTGATTATCGTATCTGGCGTTCCAACCACAGAGCCGTCAATCGAAACCATCCGCTTTCCCTTTTCGGCGAAATTACCCGAAACCGCCAGCCAATAGCAATTGGCGCCTGTATATGGATTCTCCAGATAGACCGGCGTCGAATCGGCCGGATATCGCCACCGTTCCGCCGACTCCGCAAAAAATAAAATATAATCAGAATAGTCAAATTTTCCGTCATCGCCATCGACGACAAGAATGAAAACTTCATTCATAGAAGGACGCGGCCTGCTATTTAATACTTGGAGCGGCTCTCCCCCGCCATAGAAAAGGCGTATTGAATCGCTCTGCAAATTGCCAAGCGATAATCCCGCTGACGCCAAATTCTGGCCGGTTATTTTGGTCAAGCCCTCATTCAATGTCGTAATTTTGTACCACACCGTCGCCGGCGCAAAAGGATTTTGAGCGGCCTTATATGCCGCTGTTTTGCGGGCGAGCGCCGGCCAGGTTCTAAACTCCTCGTAATTTAATACCGATGAACGGAACATCGGGTCAAAAACCTTATCTTCCTCTGATGACTGAGTCATATCTCTCGATTCCCCGTCATTCTGAAAAGAAATATCAACTTCAATCTCTCTGTAAATTGTCCCATTCCGGTAAGGGAAAATATTCAGCGTGGCGATTTTTCGACCACGGATTATTTTTGTTTGAATGATACGAGCCATGGCCTGATCCCGTGGAATCGGCCTCTTGGAGGTTGGAGTTTCTACATTGATCGGATTGCCGCTTCTGACATCCGTTATAAATGGCTCGGCATCAACCGGTACTCCGATAAGAATTGACCGTACAGGATAAGAACTCGTATCTCCAGACGTCCGAGAAATATATTCATTCGCATCGGCTATTTTGAAACGAAGATCAATTCCGAAATTATTCGACGAAATTATCTCAACATCATGGTACGAATTAGAAGCCGCATAGACCGCAGTTGAGCTTAAAAAATAAATAATCGCAATTCGATACAGCCCGGCAGGCACAAAGAAACCGGATCCGCTTTTGACCCGGCGCAAAAACCCCATAAAACATAAAAAAGTGAATCTTTGGCTAAAGAGACGATTAATAATCAACTAATACTCGTTTTCAAAAAAAGGCACATTCTTTAACCAAACTATTCGATAATTACTCCTCCGTCTAATTCCTTATAATTGCCCGAAATATATATAGTTCCATGCGAAATGTCAAGGTTTAGAATTGTCATAAATTTCATAATTCCGGGCTATTTCTTCGCAAATTATCGGCCAAAAACCTTTCCCCCACCCGATTTTTTATGGAATTCACCCATCTGCAAAGAGTTACGATGATTGTGGCTCAGACGATAACGTTATTTCAGTCTAACTGATTGGCAAAATTTTTCACAAAATAATAATCTCTCTGGGCTATATTTACCCTACCTGTACCTGAATTTTGGCGATTTCTTCCAGCTCAACTGTAAAATGCCGTAAAAATGCCGCCTGACGAATTATCTTAAAACCACTCAGTTCATTCTTTCTCACAGCAATCTTGGCGATTATATCCGCTATATAGTCAAGATGTGCGCCCGTATAGACCCGACGGGGGATCGCCAGCCGAACCAGCTCCTTTGGAGCCGTGACTTTCTCCCCTGTGACAGGGTCGTGCCCTCCAAACATAAGCGAACCGATCTCGACGGCTCGAATGCCCCCCTCTCGATATAATTCCACCGTCAAAGACTGCCCGGGATATTGCTCATTCGGTATATGAGGAAGAAACTTCCCTGCATCGACAAATATGGCATGCCCGCCGGTCGGTTTTATTATCGGCGCCCCTGCTTGCTCTATGATCTTACCGAAATATTCAACCTGACCAATTCGGTACGCAAGATAATCTTCGTTCAGAGCTTCAGCCAGACCGACCGCGACCGTATCCATATCACGGCCAGACATCCCCCCATAAGTCGGGAAACCCTCAATCACGATCAACAACTCGATAACCCGCCGGGCCAGATCATCGTCATTGAGCGCCAAAAATCCTCCCATGTTGGCCAGACCGTCCTTCTTGGCCGACATCAGAGCCCCGTCGCTAAAAGAGAACATTTCCTGAGCAATTTCCTTAATGCTTTTGTCCTGATACCCCGGCTCGGACTGCTTGATGAAATAGCAGTTCTCCGCATAGCGGGCACAATCGAAGAAAAATCTTATGCCATTTTTCTTACATATCTCAGCCGTTTCTCTGATATTGGCCATCGACGCCGGTTGACCGCCATTTGAATTATTGGTCACCGTCATCAGGACAACCGGAATCTTGTCCGCTCCCTTTTCCGCGATAAATCTTTCCAGCTTTCTTGTATCCAGATTTCCCTTAAATGGAATTTCGTCGTCAAGGGAGGCTTCAGGGCACGGCATATCTACCGGAATACCGCCCTTATGGGATACATTGGCGCGGGTGGTGTCAAAATGAGTATTATTGGGAACATAATCTCCTTTTTTCAGGAGAGTCGAAAAGAAGACATTCTCTGCCACTCTCCCCTGATGAGTCGGTATAATATGCTTCTTGCCGGTAATTTCTCTGATGATTTTCTCAAAGCGATAAAATGACCTTGCCCCGGCGTACGATTCATCTCCCAGCATCAACGCCGCCCATTGGGCGGTTGACATGGCCCCGGTGCCCGAATCGGTCAGAAGGTCGATATAGATATTTTCCGCCTTAATCTGGAAAATATTATATTTTGCCGCTCGCAGAATCTTTTCCCGCTCATGTCGCGGCAAGAGGGCGATCGGCTCAATCGATTTTATTTTGAATGGCTCTGTGGGATGTTTGAAATCTTCCAAAGTACCTCCCTGATGTTTCGCATCTTGTACAAACCCTCGCCTAACATTAACTCAAAAGTTCTCGTATGACTAGTTTTTATTTCGCGCCATCAGCCCGCCTTGGGCGGAATTCCTCACGGAAGAAAAACCAGACACCAGTATCCAATATATCATTTACCTATGCTTTTTTCAAGCTGAATTCCGCCACAATCCTCCCTATGAGAAGATTCCGGTAATTATGCACCTCCGGATTATAAAACGGCTTCAGATATTCAGCCGTTTCGACATCGATTAAACCGAGTTGCTTCATTACTTCAACACAAACCGGATAAAGCGCACGAGGATTTCCATCGTGTATCTTTACCGCAATCCCGATCGGCGGATCGGAGAATCCAATCGCCTGTATCGCCTCAGCTCCCCCTTTGCATATTACATTATTCGGGAACGACCGCATTATCGCCAGATCAAATCTCCCCTCGCCGGAAAACATCTCGGGAAATTCCGTCATCGCTTGCTTAATTCGAGCCAATATTCTCGACAGTTCCGGCGTCCCCCCTTCTGCCAGAGCAAGCTTTTTGAAGGCGATGGCAGTATATATCAATGGCAGACCAAAATTAGGCGCCGAACAGCCGTCAATCCCCTTTTTTATTTTTTCTTTAGGATAACCGTACATTCCCGCGACCGCATCAAGCGCCATCTGCTGGGTTTTTGAATTCGGCTCAAGGTAATGGGAAACATCCTCGCCTAAAAATCTTGCCAGCGCCAGAAAACCGGAATGTTTGCCGCTACAGTTATGGCGAAGCGGATCCTTATCCTCATTATGTAGCGGATATTCATTTTTCATCTGCATAAATATTGGCCAGTGCACTCCACAGAGAAGATTTTCAGGCTTGTTGCCGGCGGCTTCAAGATTGGCCAGCACGACTGCTTTATGATGGTCGGTGCCGGCGTGCGAGCCGCAAATAATAGACAGTTGCTTGTTGCTCAATTTGAATTTATCCGCCGCGCCGGTCTGAAGAAGCGGTATCGCTTGAAATGGCTTTGATGACGACCTTACATATGTAAAAAATTCCGGATCACCGACATAATGAGTCAATTGGCCATTGTTATCCACCACCGCCACCGACCCATAATGCACTGATTCTTCCCTCTCCCCGCGATATACTCTGGCTACAATTTCAGGCATCGATTTCTTCTTTCATCCTTCTGTACAATATTTTTTCGTATTTTCGTAGGGGTCTGATTCATCAAACCCTTTGCTCGATAAACCAAATCCTCACAATTTTCATCAATCATTATCTGGGGCAAATCTGCCTTATCGGACATTTGCCCTTTTTAATCCGGGGCAAAATAGTCAGGAATGTCCCTCAGGTCAAGCAATTCATAAGTGTGATAGACGCTTTAGAAATCTATTTATAAATGTAATTCGTAGGGGCGAACCCGCGCGCGTTCGCCCTCTTTAGGCTATTCCTTCTTTTCAATTTCATCCTTCACATGCGCCCAAAAAACGCGAATGAATCTGTCGCGAATTCGACGCTGTAGAATTGAGGAATTGATTTCTTCTAAAATCAAAGAGACATTCGCAAAAAGAGACTCCATTTTTTTCAATGATGAAGATTTCGGGAATCCCTTTTGAAACAAAGGTCCGGTATCCAATCGCATTTCGATGAAAAGGCCATAATAACGCGCTTCCAATTCTGACTTACAATCTATCGTGGAAGAGCCGGATTTGACCCGCCAACCCAACAAAGTATTCTCTATGCTTACGGAGCCTTTAAACTGAGGCAACTTCTGAGTCGTCGGCTGATTCGAAATTACTTCTGCTCTTAAATAATCAATAAATTCCTTTACTTCCGGTCGCTGGATAGCATCAAAAGCCAGCCTGTCGAAATCGATCCCATTACGGGATTTCTTGCCATTTTTCACACTGCCGGCCTTTTGATTACGGACTTTGACAAGTTCCACCACGCTTCTGCGAATCTCGTCCTGTTCGCTCTCAGATAGACCGAGGATTTCGCCCAAAATATAGTCATCTATAAGAAGACGATCCTTTGCGGAAATCTCTTCTTCGACAGTCCCCACGTTCCTCTTTAATAATGATCTTAATTTGGGTAACATGGACGACTTGACATATTTAGGATTAAGAACCCGCAATTTCCTTATGTCGGTGGGATCAACTTTCAACATGCCGCCACCCATCCCTGAGCGGCCGCTCAGTTCAGTGAATAGCCAACCGAGAGCAGAATTGAAAAACAACCAGACGGCCTC
>CAZCFT010000026.1:0-1929 GCA_964498015.1 uncultured Ignavibacteriaceae bacterium | reverse complement strand
AAAAGAATTCCTCGGCGCCTGTCGGCTTCCCTTCATTCACTTCGCCCAGCTTGCAGAGGAGAATAAGCTTCTTTTCTATTTTGGGGAGGACCTTGAAGAATATCTCAGGCGCGCGAACATATATTCCCCACTTGGCTCCAATATATTTTTTCTGACCGGCATCATATCCTTCCTGCCATAATTCCTTCTGTTTTCGCGGGAATATTCGCAACTCTTCGTTCTCATAATACGATGTATGTCCCAAGATAGTTTTCTTCAAGGCATCAATGGCATCACGACGGTCAATTTCTTTCTCCCACATATTGACGGGCGCGGGAATAAAATGGCGTAATGGCTTTTTGAGATGGACGAATCGCACGAGATTATTTTCTCGATCCTCTCGCTTATCATCGCCAGATGATTTCTCAAGAATAACTATGCAGGTGTTGATGTCGGCATCGGCAAACCATCGCTCCACTTTGGATTCGATGATGGCAACAATCTTATAATGCTGAAGAAAGTGCTCTTGGAGGCCTTTGCCGTAGTCCGCATCAAGCCAGGAATTGGAGACTATAAATCCAAATCTGCCGCCGTTGGCAAGGAATTTTGTCCCATGAACAAAAAAATATGTATAAACTCCCGCCCGTTTTGAAATCTCCGCAAATTTCTTTCCATTAAGATGGGTCAAGGCCTTCTGGCGAATCGTTTCCTTATAATCTAAGACCTTATCCTGTACGTCCTCAATCTGCAAGTGTCTGGTGTAGGGCGGATTTCCGGCAATGATATCAAATGTCTGCGGTCTCTCAAAATCGCGCGCGGTATCTGACAGCCCGCTGATTTTGGCGGAATTATTGTTTTGCGGCAACCCGAAACAGATCTGGCCTGGCATTATGTCAAAAAAATCACTGCGAATGATACGAGGGTAGTTTTCGTTCGAACGCAGATCATTTATGGCGAGATTTATTGTGGCAAGATGCGCCGGGAATCGCGAAATATCGACGCCCCAAATATCTTTGAGGAGTTCTTCATGAGTAAGCCGTTGGTTCATCAATTTCTTCTGCTGATAAGCCCGAACCAGAAAAGTTCCCGCTCCACAACCCGGATCCAAAATGGTATCGCTTTCATGCTTGAGCGTGAAGCACAGAATCAGGTCGACCACATCGGGATTAGTGAAATACTGGCCCAAGAGTTGGCGTTCATTATCAGGGATTAATCTCTCAAAAATACGGCCCAAAATATCGTACCCGATTTTGCTGAAATCATAGCTTGAAAGGGCATTTGCCAAATCTTTGATTTCCTTTACAATTTCATAATTTTCGGGATAGGCCATTTGATCAATGAAATCAGTGGAGAAAATAGTTTGATAGTCAATTTTCAATACCATGTCAAAATAGGCCTGAAGAAACCGTTGTACCAGTGACCCCATTGCAAGATCCTTTGGAATCTGCAAAGGGTCCAACCGGCGAATAGGCTGAATGGCACAATAGAATAATATTTTATTCACCAATAGATAAGCCGTCTGTCGAGCGGCCTTATCATAATCTTCACGCTGTTTGGAAAAAGACCATCCTTGATCAACGAACCATTTGGCCAGGTCTTTTGCAAATACTTTATCCGAATTGGCTTTTAGCTCGATTACATCCTTATAATGAGTAGCCAGCGCTTGAATTGTTGCCTGCAGGCGCATGACCAGAATATCGTCGACAGGATGCCGAGGCTCCGCTATTTCGCCCCGCGCAATCCCGGTGAGGTCTATGAGAAATCGTTCTAATCCGCGGCGGATATTGGTAATGACCGTCCTATTTCCGATATCGTCAGGGCTAAGAGCGTCAGAAAGCGTATAGCGCTGAATAATCTGCTTTTCCAGAGCCTCCATCCTGATTGCCCGTTCGGTATTAAATAAAACTAACTCTCTAAAATTCGATGTGCAAAAATACGGCGCCTGGCGGC
>CAZCFT010000025.1:0-26609 GCA_964498015.1 uncultured Ignavibacteriaceae bacterium | reverse complement strand
CGATTCATCCCCAAGTCAATCCCCTTTCGTGAATTAACTTGGGAATGCCACGCGGTCGCGGGCTTTTTTGTGGCAGGGGTTATGCGATTAGGGTGGCGTCTCGCGAGACGCCACTACTTTAGGGACTGTTGAAGAAGTAGTCCATGATGATTAATCCTGTCAAACCAGTCAAAAGGTCAGTCGGAAGGCCTGATCCGTCTAATTCCGGATTTACCAATTATGGGGGTTTTTCAACAAGCCCTTTAACCTTATCAAACAAATTTTTTTCTTGTAGACCAATTTAGACTTTGTTATTATCAATCTTAATAAATAGGAAGATTCTTGTCACAGGAGAGATATTGAATCTAAAAATCACCGTTGCCGGCAAGAGCGACAAAGGACTCATTCGAACAGGGAATGAAGATTCGTATAGAGTTGATTTGGAAAATAATCTTTTTCTCGTCTGTGACGGCATGGGGGGGCATCAGGCTGGCGAGGTTGCCTCAAAGGACGCCTGCGAAATAATCACCTACTGTTTTTTGGAATCAGCCGAGGAAATGAGCCATGATCCCTCACTGCAGATTCCGGCCCAATTTCCCCCTCGAGGAGATCTTCTTATCAAATCAATCCGTCTGGCGAATAGAAGCATCTATATCAGGTCGCGTTCGCGAAGCGAATATACCGGCATGGGGACGACAGTGGTTTCAGCCGTCTTAGAAGATGATTTAATCAACATTGCTCATGTCGGCGACAGCCGGATTTATCGGATGCTGGATACAGGTTTGATTCGTCTTACCACCGACCATTCCTGGATTTCGGAGCTTAAACAATCGGGGCAATTTTCGGACGCCGAGGCGGAGAAGATGGTTGGCAAGAATGTAATAACTCGCGCTCTGGGAGTAAATGAGAGAGTTGAAATCGATTATCGCGCCGATCGTGTCAAAGCCGGGGAAATTTATATTTTGTGCACTGACGGTTTATGCGGCTATGCCGAGGACAGCGAAATATTTTCGGCGGCCAAATCATGCAACAAAGATGTCGAAAAGATTGCCGAGACTCTCGTACTATTGGCCAACGATCATGGGGGACAGGATAATGTCACGGTGATCGCTATCCGTATCGACGAATTAGACGGCCAATCGGCCCTTGCTGAGGTCAAACCGGTGACCATATCAGTCGAGGACGAAAATACTCTTCTGCGGGAGAATCAGATTCTGGATTCGATGACAAAGCAGGTCGAGAGGACTCAGGATGTTGTTCTTCAGGCGACCAAGAAAAGGAAAAGCTCCCCATTATTTCTGATTTTCATCGTCTTTGTAGTTATTGCCATATTTGCGATTTATTTTGTGGGGTATCGTTAGGGTAGAGTGAAATGATGTCAAAAAGGGGGTATCTTCTGTTATTTTGATTGACTTTATGATTTCATTTCAAATATATTATGTTTTGTGGTTTTGAAAGAATGCGCCCATAGCTCAACTGGATAGAGCGTCTGGCTACGGACCAGAAGGTTGGGGGTTCAAATCCTCCTGGGCGTATTTTTTTATTCGATAATTATTTATCCCATCGTAGCTGTGACTTGTTCCAGTTTGTCATATGCTCCAACCAAAACCAGAATATCGCCGGTTTCAATTTTCGCGGTCGGCGGCGGGTTTATCTGCATAGTCTGGCCAGGTTTCTTGATGCCGATTACGGTGACCCCAAATTCCGCCTTTATCCCGGAATCGATGAGGGTTTTACCGCTGAAACGACAGTTGGACGGCACTTGGACTTCCTCGAACCCCAATCCGGTGGCTTCGTAAGCCGTCATCTGCATGAAGTCCATCACATTTGGCCTCAATGATGCCATTGCCATTCTGATTCCGCCAAGAATATGAGGGCTGACCACAGAATTGGCCCCAGCCCGTTTCAATTTTTTCTCCCCTTCAGGTTGATCGGCGCGGGCAATAATATAGAGGTTTGGATTCATGTGGCGGGCAGTCAGCGCCAGATAGACGTTATCCGCTTCACTTGGAAGGGTGGAGACCAGCGCTCTGGCTCGTTCGATCCCTGCGGCCATTAATATCTCATCTTCTGTAGCATGGCCGCTGACAAAGGGTATTCTGGCGCTCTCAAGCTCGCTACATACTTGACTATTATTCTCAATAACCACAAAAGGAGCTTTTCTTCGAAGATATTCCTCCCCAACCTTGCGACCGACCCGGCCATAACCGGCAATAATGAAATGCTTCGATAATTTTTTAATATCTGTCTCCATCTTTCTTCTCCCGAGAATATTTCTTAATTCCCCCTCGATCACAAACTGACCGATAGCCGAACCGGTAAAGGTCGCGGTGACAACGCCGCAGACGATAAGAATTATTACAAAAATCCGCCCGGCGGAATGCAGAGGGGCAACTTCACCAAATCCCACTGTAGAGAGGGTTATAATGGTCATATATAGCCCCTCCAAGGGCCCCATTTTTTCAATCAGCATGAAACCGGCAGTCCCGACCAGCAGGAGAAAAAGCGCTGTAAACAACCCCAATTTCAGTTTGCGGGCAGGAGTGAAATCTAATCCATTTTTCATGCCGCCCAAAAATATAAGGCATGAATGGTCGTTGCAATATAAAACAGAATTCCGCCGGTTTGGCAAAATGAAATTCATTCAGATTGACAGGGTCATCTCTAATTGTATATTTGCAGGGCGATGCGAGAAGGAACCGGATAAATGGCGGGCGGATTACTCATAATCACGCCGTCGCGTGACCCATATTTCAATATGGCGATGGATGAATGGCTTTTTGATAGAGTCTGTCGGGGCATTTGGGCCGATTTTGCTATTCTTCGCATATATTCGTGGTCGGTTCCCGCAATAACTATAGGTTATAATCAAAACTCTGCCAAAGCAGTTGATTGGGCGTTGATGAAGCTCGAATGGCCGATCATAAGAAGGGTCACTGGAGGGAGGGCCATTTTCCATGAATCCAATGAGATTACTTTCAGCTTGACAGCCAACCTTTGCCTTTTCCCTGATAGCGGGAAGACTCTGTCTCAGGCAAATTCTCTGATATCAGAGGCGGTTGTCAAGGCCCTTCGAGAATTCGGAGTCATGGCGGAATGGGCAAGGTCTTCGGATATTAATGGCCTGCCGGATTCAAACTCGATAGCTCGGGCATGTTTTAATTCTATCACAAAATATGAAATAATCTCGAACGGGGTAAAAATTGCGGGGGGCGCTCAGAGGCGCAAAGGGGAGAGTCTGATACATCAAGGTTCAATAAAGCTTTTTGGAGTTTCTGTATGCCTTCCGATTTCACAGAAGCCAATTTTCTCAGGCCTGAGTAGTGGGAATGAAGACAATCATCTTGATTTGATTAAACTTAAGCGTTTTTCGGCGTTTCTTGCGGACGCTTTGTCGGAAAAAATGGGATTGAAATTCAGAGAAACCGTTTTGGATACGGCTCAGGAATCTGAAATAATAGGCGGCTCAGTTGAATTGCGAGCCCACACCCTTGAAAAAAGATAATTTATTTGCACAGATAACCCGGTTTGTAAGTCTAACATTAGAAAAGAGTTTGGGAGAGCAATATTGGGGATGGAAAAAGGAAAAAATCGCTTGACTTCAGTCTCATTCAATAGGTATTATTTAGGCCTATGGGAGTTATTGAAGTCATATTTTGGAGGATGACTATCGCTTAATTGAGAAATGGCGATTTTGGATGGAGCGGGGCATGGCGCTTTGCCCTTTTCCAAAACAGATTCCCATGTTAACCAGATAGATACAGATGACCCAAAAGGAAAATAAGAGTAGTATATAGATTTAAGGAGGAGAGGAATATGACAGGATTGCCCAAGAAAGTCTTGATTTTTACGGCCATTTTGTCCGTACTATTGATATCTACGACTTTTGTCTTTGCCGGCACAAGCGGAAGGATAAAAGGGGTAATCTCTGATAAAGAAACCAAGGAGCCTATTCCTGGCGTATCTATAAGAATTGAGGGTACAACTCAGGGCGCTATGTCTGACCCTGACGGAGCATATATTATCACCCTGGTGCCGCCCGGAAAATATACTCTTAAAGTAACGTCGGTTTCTTACAGCACAGTTGAGATCTCTGATGTGGAAGTCTCCACCGATTTGACCACCGAAGTCAATCTTAAGATGGATAAGTCTGTTACTGATATCGGGGTGATACTCAAGGTCACTGCAGATAGGGATAAGATAGACAAATTTGAAGTTGCCAATAAAGTCCAGATTTCCCGCGAAACAATCCAAACGATGCCGGTCCAGAATGTTGATAAGATTCTTCAACAGACGGCGGGTGTGGTAACTACAAAAGAGGGAGAAATCCTGATTCGTGGGGGGCGTCCGGGTGAAGTGGCATATATTGTCGATGGCGTTACTATTGGCGACCCTCTTGCCGGCGGTTCGACTCTGGGATTATCGTTGACCTCCGGTTCTATTCAGGAGATTTCCATTATCAAGGACGGTTTTGATCCTGAATATGGCAATGCCCTCTCCGGCGTTGTAAAAATTACCTCGGCGACCGGTTCGGCGGACAAGACCAATATGTCAATTCAGTATATAACCGATGACTTTGGCAATAAAAGTCTGAATAAATATTCCGAGAATTATGATTATACTTCCTTCAGTTTGAGCGGCCCCGATCCAATAGTCAGAAGCAAGATTCTCCCGGCTCTCGGACTAAACTTTCTTGAAGATAAGGAATTGACTTATTTCTTCTATGCTGAAGTTACAAAGACCGGCACACAATATGATTATAGTAAATGGGACACTCCGATCACAGCCAAGAAGTATGGGTATTTCAATCTTCTTGGAATCCATATTCCAGAACGGCAACAGAATGATTATAACCTTCAATCCAATTTCAAGATAAAGCCCCGCAATAACCTGACTATGACTTTTTCCTACAAAATGGCGGTGAATCACCAAACCCATTTTGATTGGCAGTATCGCTATACTCCTAATACGGCTCCTGTCAATCAAACAAACTGGGCGACATATTCTCTGGAGGTAACCCACCAGCTTTCGAAAAACATGCACTATTATCTGCGAGCATCCTATTATTATCGAGACTATAGAAGCCAGCCCGGCGATCCCAACAATCCGGGTAGGGGACTTAACCCAGACCAATTCCTCAGATATAACGAATTCGAAAGATACGATGATAGGAATAAGAATGGCGTTTATGACCCGCCGGAGCCTTTGATCAATCTATATCCTGATACTATGACTTACGGCAAGGACCTTTCATATCCCAGATATACCGATGATGATACTCTTTATATAGACAGCCTGAGAGGGGGGTTCGAGAATCAGCAGTCCGGACAAAGATACCAGATGGATTTCAGATTTAATGATGGTTCCCGCGGGCGCGGTTTTGGAAGCGAACCTTATGTTGACGTAAACGGCAATGGGCAGTGGGACAGAGGAGATTATCTTTACGATACGAACGGCAATGGCGTCTTCGATTCCTCCCGGCAGGATGTCGTCGGCTCACATACTGCGGAGCCATATCTTGACGGCGACGTTAATCTCGGCGAACCCTTTACTGACGTCAATAATAACGGCATTTATGATCCGAGCATTGATGGATTTGTGATGTCGCCTGATCCGGCGCTAAATCAAGATTTGGATAGAAATTCCGTGTATACCGGACCTTATGCTTCTTGGGTTCCCGGTATGCCATTTATAGATCGCAATGGCAACGGCATTTTTGATTACCCAAATCAACAATATGATCCGGGTGAACCATTTACCGATCTGAATACGAACGGCCGCTATGATTATGGCGGGAACACAAATTTCCTAAATATGAACAATTTTGAGAATACAACTATTTGGCATCATAGACGAACAGAAGAGGCTGTTCTTGAAGGGCGAATTTCCCGTCAGCTCGGCGCGCATGAAATCAAGGCCGGCGGGACGATTAAGAAGCAGAAGTTTATCAAAGAAGATATCCAAGGCCTGGAGCAGATTTATAACGGACGTGACGACGGGGGGGCTTATCCTGGTATTGGGGAATTAAGAGACTTTTTCACATGTAGGCCATGGGGAGGTTCCTTTTACTTAAACGATAAACTCGAATATGGCTCCATGATTGCCAGCCTCGGCTTTCGATATGATTATTTTATCCAGACCAAAGGGTTGGAAGAGATAGCTCGCAACGATGATCTTGGAAGCGGTATCATTTTTGGCGATAGGACGAGGGTCTCACCCAGGATAGGCTTCTCCTATCCAATTTCGGACAAGGCGAAGATTCATTTCAATTATGGTCATTTCTACCAAGTGCCGCCTCTTTCCTTTATGTATGACAGAAACACGGCGACATCTTCCGCCAATAATGTTGTGGGTAATTATAATCTTGATTACGAGAAGACTATTCAGTATTCGTTCGGCGTCAAATATGCCATGTCTGAAGATTATTCCATTGACGTTTCGGGTTATTTCAAAGATGAATTCGACAAGATAAACAGCGCCAATGTCAAGATAGGCGGAGGAGCGCTAACGAGGCAGATATATCAAAACCGTGACTATGGCCGTAGCCGCGGTTTTGAGGTTGCAGTTGAAAAGAGAGGCGGCCGTTTGATTAATGGGGATGTCAATTATTCTTACGCCTTTGCCTACGGGAAGCAATCACAGTCTCGGACCACTTATTTTAGTGATTTCTATTTAAGTCGCGAATCGCTCTCGGAAAAGCCGCTTGACGATGATGTTCGTCATGCTATCAACTCCAATATTCAGCTCATTATTCCTGAGACGATGAAACCGCAGATGTTTGGGATACCGATTCCCAGCGGCTGGGATCTCACAATAGGAGCTAGATTCGAGACCGGGAAGCCTTTCACCCCGGGGAGGAAATACCCAAATCTCAATGTTGAAGCAGGTCTTGATATAGACGCGAACTCCATGCGTAAGCCTTCAATTTTATATATTGATGCCCGTTTCGAGAAGCATTTTAAACTTGTCAAGCTGAATTGGAGCTTCATCGTGTGGGTTAATAATGTTCTCGATAACAGAAACGTCCAGGATGTTTACCGAGAGACCGGGCGGGCGGATACCGGGCAAAATGACGGCAATAATGTCACCGGCGGAACTGAATACGACCGCGATCCTCATAATTGGATGCAAGGTCGTCAAGTCGAAATGGGGTTGCAGGTTAATCTATAAATGTCAAGTGTAGAAAATGCTTTTTGAGGAGATAGATAATGAAATATAATAAATACTTGCTTGACTTGCTTTTGGTTTTGCTGATGTTTATCCCGTTACAGCTGTTCGGGCAGGCGAAGGTCGGAACGACCGGCCTAAATTTTCTCGAATTGGGAGTCTCTGCCAGAGCCATGGGGATGGCGGAAGCCTATACGGCTTTGGTGAACGATGCTTCGGCTATTTATTATAACCCCGCCGCCCTGACCTATGTCTATGGCGGGGAGGCGATGTTTACCCATATTGCCATGCCAGCCGGCATAAAATACGAATTTGGGGCGCTGGTATTTCCCTTAGAGACGGTCGGCGGAATGGTTGGCGTCGGGGCGTATGCCTTGACCACGGGAGATATTTTATACACGGATTATTTTTATCCCATGGGAGTGGATCAAAACAGCAATGCTCAATATTTTTCTGCCGGTGATATGGCTATTTCCGTAAGTTATGGTCGTTTCCTGACCGACAAATTTTCAGTTGGTCTCACAGCCAAGTTTATTCAGGAGAATCTTGAGCTTGAATCCGCATCAGGCTGGGCCGCCGATGTGGGAACATGTTATAATTCGGGATTTCGAAATTTCAAGATAGCGATGGCCATAACCAATTTTGGTCCGGATTTTAAATTTATCGAAAAGGGTTTTCCACTTCCGATTAATTTTAAATTTGGCGCCAGTATTGATGTAATCGACAAAAATCAGCATCGGTTGACATTTGCCTCGGAAGGAAGCCATCCGGCCGATAATCTGGAGAAGTACAATTCAGGATTGGAATATTCATACCAGGATAAATTCAGCCTTAGACTGGGCGAAAGGCTTAACTATGATTCTGACGGAATTACAGCCGGAGCCGGACTAAAACTGCCTATCGGCGAAAATATGGATATATCTGTCGATTACGCTTATCAGGATTTTGGATGGTTGACCCAGATTCACCGATTCTCAATTGGTTTGGCCTTTTAGGAGCATGGAAATGTTGTTCTCAATATATATCGGAGGAATTCTATGAAGCGGCTTTTTGTGATATTTTCCGCACTGCTTTTGAGTTCGTATATCCTGGGAGGATGTAGCAAAGATATAAAGGGGCCGCCCCGAGTAAATATTCCGCCCATTGTTGATTTTGTCAATATCCCCGTGGAGGGCGCCAAATTCTCAACGGATACCACTATTTATTGGTATGGGACGGATGTGGACGGTTTTATCAAATATTTTAAATTGGCGGTGATCGAAAGTACGACAGTCGGAGCTGATCCTCTGGCATATCTGAATAGAACTCCCGAAGACTCAGTCCCATGGAAGATTCTCGATGTGACGCTTGATAACCCCGCTACTAAACAAAAGGTCAAGATGTCGGCGGACGTTCGCGATCCGGTAAGAATGTATGTTGCATCTTATGTTCTTCTTCAAGCAGTGGACAACCTTGGCGCGAAATCCGCTCCTGTAAGCCGAATGTTCCGTAAGAACAGCCACTTCCCCGACACCTGGATCAGGATTAACCAGGATATAAAAGTCACTGTGCGTGACCAGGTCGCAATACCTTTCGTGAATGCCAAATCCGATGCCGGAGTTAACGAAGGTATAAGAGCGGCATTTGTAGCCTTGGATAAAATAGATTACCCCCGCAATGCACCTCCCTTTGATTTTCATTGGAAGCTCTATGGGCCTTATGATAGTCTTGAGATGATTGAGGTCCAAAAAAGCTATGTCGAATCTATATTTCTCGATGTATATGGTGATATCTATCATAAAGGCGATTCTCTTGAAACGTCCATTAAGATAGATACTACTATCGACACTACTGCTGTACCCCCTGATACTACCATTGACACAACCCATATTAAGGTTCTCGTCGACAATCTCAAGTCGGGCAATGCCTACGGAGTCTGGAATCCATATTTCTATGATACTTTGCTCCCCCCGGAGTTGAATAGATTGGTCGAGGAATCTAATAATCCCTTAACAGGGGACCACTGGATTTCCGATAAGGAAGTTAGTATATATGACGTCTTTCGCAATCAGAATTTGCCGCCGGCCGCTGATACGACCAGATTAGCATATTTTGTAATCTGGTGTCAATCAAGGGATGATTCGAAAGTTGAGGATCCTGTTCCGGCATATACTTGGGTCTCGGCGATCGAACCGAAATACGAGCGTGAGGTAATTATCCTTGACGCCACCAACTATGGTTTAATTGACGGCGGAAGTTTTAATTGGCCCAAAATGCCTGGCATAAATTGGGGCAAAACAGTGATAGATACCATAAATGGCTTGCCGGATACCTCCATTTTCACTCCGCAGGATTGGCCGACTACGGTGAAGGATGTATATGGGAATTTAATTAACAGCTGGAAACCCGGCTCTTTTGATGCCGAACATTTCCTGCCTCCTGTAAAAATCTGTCTTGACTCCACATGCGAGACCTACCAAACTATTGAATATACGAGATATAAATGCACTCAGGATTATTTTGCTATTGCCCCTCTGGTAGGCGTGAATGAACTGGGAGTGGCCACAATATCGTTGCGTGATATTCTAAAGCATAAAATGATTTTAGTCATCAAAGATACGCCATGGGGTCAGATCGACTTTGAGCAATCACTCGAAGGTCAGTACATTCGCAAGGCAATTAATTCCGGAATGAGCGCCTGGTCGATGGTTCGCAATCCTTTTGCGGGTTACTTTGACTGGTTTCAGGGAGTGCGAGGCGTACCCGAATTTTATGGTCAGGCTTTTGGCGTTGGGTTGCTGAGTAATACCGCCTGGCAGGGATTTGTGACTTACGACAACATGCGTGCTGGTTGGGATCAATATGGAGAGAACGGCCAAATTAGAATTGAGGATTTTATCGGCGCGCAGAGTCTATTGCCGGGGCAATTGCCTGACATTTCCATTGATACAGCTCTCCTTGAAGATAGATATGTCTGGTATCCCGTGGGACGATTCAATTTCCCGTTCCGATGGCCCAGTGACGGCAAGATGATTACCGGAGCATACCCGGAAGTTGATTTTGTTGTGAAATGGTATGGAGCTGAAGCGTTATACTCATACGTTTCCAAATATGGGGATGAACCGTCTTCAATCTCCTATGTCCATTCATCCATCGGAACTGACAGCCTGCGAATCGGCCATATTTATCCCCCAGGATTTAAGTATCAAGGGTCGGTAGTGGCAGTCAGATATGAGACACCTCTTTATCGCACGGCCCACTTCTCGTTCACTCTGTTGCCATTCGATTCTGTCGGTGCGAAGCAAGTGTTCAATGAGATGATGGATTGGCTGTCGCTACAACCATATCTTACAAACGGAGTCTTATCCAATTCAGGAGATCCGTCATTTAGCATGGAGAAGCTGAGGAGAATCAACCGCGAGATGGATGAGGCGGCCAATCAGGGACATTTTGGTCCTATGATTCGCAGTCGATTCTAAGCTGTAATCGTTTTTGAATAGGCCGGGGATTTATCCAAGTCCCCGGCCTTTTCTATATCTTTTTTTCTTTTAGAATATTTAGAAACTTATCTTGAGGGAAATGTCGAAGAGCTATGTCGAGAATTGCGCGGGCTTTTTGGCTTTCGCCTTTTAGCATATATCCGTTGACAAGATTTATATAAGCTTCGACAATCGATGAATCAAGCGCAATGGCTCTGGAGCTCATTTCGATAGATTCCTGCAGGCGGTTAGTGACACCATATATGTAGCCGAGTTGATAGGCCGATTTTGCTTTTACTTCCGAAATCTCATGGACGTAATCAGCGTGACTGAACGCATCGTCATTAGTTTCAATGGCCTTGGGTTGGGATTGAAGAGCTTCCATTAAATATGCTTTTGCATCTTCATATCTATGCCAGTTGGAATAGATAAGGCCGGCATCCAGCATGATTTTGGGATGTTTGCCCAATGCTTCCTGAGCTTTATTGATACATTTTGCTGTGGCCAGAGTGTCATTAAGGGCGGCCAGAACCCTCATCTTGATCAAGTAACCGTCCGCCAGATAGGGCTTGAGCGCAATCGCCTGACCGGCATATTTCAGAGCTTTCTGAGGCTCTCCTTTCAAGTAGAAGAGAGAGGCCAGATTGCTGTACCCAAGGGCGCTCTGCGGAAATAAGCTGATTTCTTCTTTAAGATAGAATTCTGCTGAATCGAGACTCCCCGTTTTTAGAAAAACTGCGCCAAGGTTCAAATTGGTTTTGGGATATGTTGGATCCGCGCGCATGACTTGATGATATAATGAAATGGCCTTATCATAATTTCCATTGGAAAAAAAGTAATTGGCTTGATTGAATAGGCCGTTGTTCATGTTGTCTTCTTGAATCCGATAGAGATTTGAGCTGGAGAAGGCGTAGGTTGCCAATCCTGCAATAAGCCCTACGCCTATTCTCAAGATTCTTAATCGAGACCAAAATAGCGAAACCATTCCGGTCAATCCAAAGGAGGAAATAATGATTATGAGAGGAACAGCCGGTAACCGGAATCGGGCATTGATAAAAAATAATGATATTAACATCAAATATGCGGCTACAAATATTACTATAAAAGCGATTTCACCGCGGAGGCGTCTTTGAGCAGTCAGAATTATCAAAGCCATTATCGCCAGGGAGAGAATAAACGCAAAATTCAGCGGATTATAATACAAGATTGGGTTGGATTTGAAAAATAAACCTATGTCACGATTGTTTGACACCTCAAAATTGTTGAAGCAGTAATAAAGTCTTTTCAGATAGAGTTTTGCAAATTCAAGCTTATTGTTTAATATCCAATCGATTCCCTTCCCGTACCAGAAGTCAGACAATTCCGAAGCCTTCATTGCGTGGCCGGCTTCCTTTTCCGCAATATACTTAATATCCTGAATTTGCCAGTTCGAGCCAAATATCGGAACTGAGGCAGAAAGACCATCGGCCGATTGATTATTTCCGATGTAGAAATTGATACCTCCTGAAGACGCAATAATTACAGTATCCTTGCCGATGAGTAGATTTCTCGCTGTGACCGGCATAATAGGTAAGATAACCCCGATGGCACATATTAGCCCCGACAATAATTTGGTTCTTCGTCCGTGCATGGCACGAAATATCCAAATCAGATAAAGAGGAAAAAGGGGCAATATGACCGGCCGAGTTATGGCGGCAAGCCCAACAATTATTCCCGTAAGAATGAATAAAAGACTTCTCCTCCGCTCTATAGAGAGAAAAAGCATCAAGATTGAAAGCTCAACGAGCATGGTGAACAGTGATTCAACCAGCAGTTCACTTTCAAAATATAGGGCTATTGGATACAATGCATGAATCAGTGCGGCAATGACAGCTTCTCTCTTCGAAAAAAGCCGAGCGGCAATAAAATAGGTTACGGCAATTGAGATAAGGCCAATTAGGTGGCCGAAAATTCTGGCGGCCGTAAGCGAATGCCCGACCGCCCAATAGATGCCGCCCAGAATATAGATATAGAACGGCGCTCTAAAAAATGGTTCCTCACCAAGAATATGTCCTTTTGAGATCTCAGTTGCCCAGCGATCATGGAAAAGAGCATCGACCAGCAGTTGATCCCACTCAGGGGAGAAGTAGTAAATCAGGGAAAAAGCGACCCGAACAATAACTGCCACCAACAGAATTAGCGGGAGAGGATTTCTTGCGGCCAAGGTGGAAAATATTTTATGCATTTCAATTAGGAAAATAAATAACGATAAGGGTTTAATCAAGCGTCAGATTATTATGCAATCTTATTCACATATGTATGGAAAGCAAAATATATGCATATTGGCGTATCCGATATTTTGCCACTTTAGATTTCTCTAACAAGCACGCGAGATTATGTATTATATTGAATAACAATATGATATGGATTGAGGATTTATTCCACACTGCATAAAATTGCATCTTATCTCCAAGACTTCGAACTTCCTCACTACGGCATAATGGTTGCTCAATCCGTCCTTAGTTTTGAGGAGAACCAATGTCGATCTTGAATAGAAATACCATTTCTTTTCTGGCGCTTGTCGCATTTCTGCTCTCAGTCTCGGCCTCCGGGCAAGTGGCCAATATTTCGCCTTCATTGAAGAGTATTCAGCAGTCAGGCCTGAGTTCCGATTCACTCATTTCTATTGTCATTTTTCTCGATAATGACGGCCTCAGCCAGAGGATAAGCAAAATCTCTTCGCTCAAGAGCCTTGCCGTCAAAGAGAAGCATGAGCAAGTCATTGAAAATCTTGTCAGGATCAGTGACAGTTCCCTCGCGAACATCAAAATGGAAATCAGCCAAATTTATCCCCCCGCGAAGTTCAGAGAATTTTGGATTGCGCAGGCTGTCGCCACAAAAATTCCTATTTCTATCTTAAGCGAAATCCAGAAATTGCTCGGCGTTTATTCTATTATTGAAGACGCCCGAATTGAATATATTCAACCGGTTGAAACTCCCAATCATCCGGCCAAGGCTCAAGCGTCCTCGAATCATCTGGGAGCGCTTAATATTCCGGCTCTTTGGAAGCGTGGCTTGAGAGGGAGAGGTCGGATTGTCTGCAGTTTTGATACTGGAGTCGAGGAGACTCATCCGGCGCTTCAAAGCAAATGGCGCGGTAATCATGCAGATCATTCGGCCGCCTGGTTTGCCCCCAATCTGACGGAACCTCTGCCCGTGGACAAAGTGGGACACGGCACGCATACGATGGGAATTATGGTCGGAAGCGCCCCCGATGATAGTTTTGGCGTGGCGCCTGATGCCGAGTGGATTTCAGCGGCAGTTGTCGACCAGGGGCAGACTCTAAATCGCACGGTTTCTGATATACTGGCCGCTTTCCAGTGGGCAGTTGATCCGGATGGAAATCCTGCCACTATTGACGACATGCCTGATGTCATCCTTAATAGCTGGGGGATACCCGGTACTGCTCTACCGCCATGCGATGAGACCTTCAATCATGTCATAGATAATGTGGAAGCCGCGGGAATTGTGACCATTTTTGCGGCTGGCAATGAGGGCCCGGCGCCGATGTCACTGAGACTTCCAGCGGTTCGCGCCACTTCTCCCTTAAATACTTTCGCTATTGGCGCTATTGATGACGCTACTGATATCATTGCGCCATTCTCCAGTCGAGGGCCATCGAGCTGTGATACCAGCGCCAAAAAGCCGGAAGTAGTTGCGCCGGGAATTCAGATTACATCTTCATATAAAGATGGCGCTTACCGAACTTTGAGCGGCACATCAATGGCCGCGCCGTTCATCGCTGGAATGGCGGCGTTATTGCGCCAGTATAATCCCAATACTACGGTCGATGAGATCAAGAATGCGATCATCCTATCATCTCGTGATCTTGGCGATCCCGGTGAAGACAATGATTATGGTTATGGTTTGCCCGACGCTGAGAAAGCTGTTCAATATCTCCCTGTTCCATCTCGTCCGGAGGTCTATGTTGACGCTCAAATCACGGGAGGGGATGGGATAGCTGATCCGGGCGAGACAATTGACCTCTTTGTCAGGCTGAATATTCCCTCTATGGTTTTCGATTCTCTCACGGGAAGTATTATCTCGGCAGATTCTAAAGCGAAGATATTATCCGACCGGACCGTTTTTGTCTTTGAAAGAGGATCAGCCTATTCGATGAATATTAGTCCATTTGTTATTTCGATAGATCGGAATATGATCAATGGCGTTTCAATTCCCTTGAATTTGATTCTTCAATTTCCATATGAACAGGGATTTGATACATTAAGCTTGAATTTGGCCGTCGGGCGGATTCCCAACGGCAATATGATTACCCATGCAACATCAGAATTGAAACTCACCGTTTCCGATTTCGGGCAGTTTGGGATGGGGGCAAATTCCATCTATCCGGCCGGGGGAGAAGGATTCAAATTTGAGGGCTCAGAAAATTTACTCTATGAGGCTGGAATCATTGTTGGAAGAAGCCCGCTTCAACTGTCATCTTCGGTTCGAGATAGCCTGGGCCGTGCCGACCAATCTGATTTCACGCCTCTCAATCCTCTTTCAACAAGCTATCCTGATAATGGCGGTGGATTTTTAAGTCATTCTAAATTTTTCGATACTCGCTCCACAATTCCTATACCGATTACTATTGATCAAACCGTAATTACTTATGATAAGATGGATGAAGATGGTTTTGTGATCGTAAAATATTCTCTAATCAATGAATCGAATGAAAATCTGACCAACCTCTATTTCGGTTTCCTGACTGATTTTGATCTCAGCGCCAATGGTGATGAGGCGGGCTTAATTTGGAGCGACGAGCTTTTCTATCAGGCCGGGGATTCGATAGCAATCGGTATTCTTTCCCTGAGCAGTCCCAGCGGTATTATTACTCTCGACAATGGCCCCGACAAAAACACTCTGACCGACCAGCAGAAGTTCAATTACATAAGTCATCACGGGGCGGAAATCAATGACAGTCTGCCGGCCGACCTTATGGTCATCCATTCTTTCGGGCCTTTTAATATCAGTCCTTATGATTCCGCGAAAGTAGATTTGGCGCTAATCGTCGGCAAGGATATTTCCTCCCTTACGGCCTCGGCGTCGAAAGCCCTGGCAAAATATCTGGGGAGTACCGACGTTGATGAAAACTATGCTACCCTGCCGACCAATTTTGAATTATATCAGAATTTTCCTAATCCCTTTAATCCGGTCACGACGATAATGTATGATTTGCCCAAAGCGGGAAAAATATCTATTTCAATTTATAATATACTTGGGCAGGAAATATGCGCTCTCTATGACGATATGGCGAGCGCAGGAAGAAATATAGTTGCTTGGAATGGGCTCGATAGTTTCGGCGAGCCCGTAGCCTCAGGCCTTTATTTATATAGACTTAAGAGCGAATCGACATCGATGACCAAGAAAATGATATTGCTTAAATAGGATGCGCAAGAAAGGAACGACTGACCATTTTTCGCTCGTTCAATAGAAGGAAGGAAAGGATAGAAAGCCATGAAGATTAGATTTCACATATCCATACTAATGACCGCCATTATCATTTTGTTCTTCATAAATAGCCGTCTTCTGGCCGTGCCGGTTTCAAAAGAGGTCTGGGAGCAATTAAAAGCCGAGGGAAGAATCGATGGATTTATCGCCCAGATGAAAGATGCTCAATCCCGCGGGGTTGATTCTCCCGAACCTATTAAGACCAAAACCAACTTTGCCCTTGGGGAAAAAACCATTGATACGGTAAGAGTCTTGGTACTTCTGGTTGATTTCCCTGATAAGCCGGCTGATCCGAAAAATACCGCCGCCGCCTTCGATTCCGTTCTTTTTTCAGAGGGAAGAAAAAATCCAACCGGATCCCTTACAGAGTACTATCTTGAAAATTCGTATGGTACATTCCATGTTATCGGGGATGTCTATGGCTGGTTTAGAATGGATAGCAGTTATTCTTATTATTCTCCCGACAGCACCCATGGTCTGGGCACATATCCTCATAACACCCAGCGGCTGACGCTTGACGCAATCGCCGCTGCTGATTCTGCCGGAGTAGATTTCTCCCTGTATGATTCTTATGGAAATGGGGGATTCGCGGATGGTCAGGTCGATGGCGTTTTTATTGTTCATTCCGGCGCCGGCTTTGAGGAATCGTCGCTTGCGGGCGATATTCATTCCCATAAATGGAATCTGGGGAGCACCCTGAAGGTATTTATTGATGGTGTAACTATTGATCCTTTCACGGTTGAGCCGGAAAAAAAACCAGGCCCCAGCGGAAAGATCTCACCCATCGGAGTTTTCTGCCATGAATATGGGCACTTTATTGGCCTGCCCGATCTCTACGATATTAATGATCCTGAAGGAGCCAGATCAACCGGATTAGGACAATGGTCTCTAATGGCCACCGGTAGCTATAACGGAGCCTCGAAATCGCCGGCACATCTTGATGCCTGGTGCAAAATAGCGGTCGGATTTGCCATAGCGACTCCGGTGTACAGCAATATGACCGATGTCCATATTCCACAGGTGGAGACATCTCCTATCATATACAAATTATGGGCCGCAGGTGACTATAGCGGACATCAATATTTTCTGCTCGAGAATCGGCAAAAGACGAAATTCGATTACTATCTACCCGGTCAGGGACTTCTAATCTATCATATTAAGGATATACCGGGCGGAAGCAACGCTGGATTGCCTTATCATGTTGCTCTGGAGCAAGCCGACGGTCTCAGTCAACTGGAGAATACAGGAAGCGAAGGGGATACAGGCGACCCCTGGCCGGGAAGTACAAAAAATCGCTTTTTCGACGACCTCTCTATTCCGAACAGCAAGGCATATGGTCCGGAGATCACGGAGGTTTCCGTATGGAATATCTCTGACCCCGATTCCGTTATGACGGCCAATCTTGATATCCGGTGGTCCCGTCCGCATTTTGCCCTGCTGGATAGTTCCAGATTTTCTGATCAGGATAATGATGGCGTCTTCGAACCGGGCGAGAAGATACAGTATTTCTTCTTCCTGCGAAACGACTGGAAAGAGGCCAACAATGTCATTATCAGAATGACCTGCGACAATTCCGCCATAAAGTTCAATGTTGATTCTGTTTTTAAATCCTTCATGGCAGGCGATGGTGAAGAGACCAATAACCTTGATCGTCCAATCGAGTTTGTTATTCCCACTGATTTGATTCCGACCTTTGATTCCTTCTATGTAAGTGTCGAGTCTGATGGCGCTCACAGGGCTTCATTCGGTCTGGAGCGTCAGATAGGGCAATCCAGAGTACTTATTGTCGATGATGATCGAAGCGGCGGAACAGGCAATCCAAATCGAGATTGGATGGGTTTCTACTCCGGAGATCTTTATAAGAGAAGAATTCCGGCCGATAGTTTTGACTGTCATGCATTTGGTTCTTCCCCCCCCGGTCCATTATTGAGCAGTTACTCCACCGTCATTTGGTTCACCGGCGACAGCGCCTCTGATTATTTGACGCCAGATGATGTCACCGCCATAAAATATTTCCTTGACCATGGCGGAAATTTATTCCTGACCGGGCAGGGAATCGCAACCGATCTTCACTATCAGGATTCAGCATTTCTCGAAAATTATCTTCATTCCCGCTGGGAAGGCAAGCATTTTTGGTTTGAACATATTGGCGTGAAAGGGTCGCCGATAGGCGCTAATTTGAGGCCTGGTTATGTTGGCGGTACAAACGTGGCCATGAAAGTCCCCGCCCATTTATTACCGATAAATGGCGGGTTTCCTATATTCCAATACGGCGATGAGACTGATTCGCTGTATGCTTCGGCGGTCGGTTTTAGCGGTTCAAATAAGGTCGTATTTTTTGACTGGGGATATGAGGCGATTTACATTGTGAGATATATAGATCCGATCAATCATATTGACACGACGTTTTCTCGCGACACGGTATTGGCCGCAATAATGAAATTCTTTGGTGATGTTGCCACTGATGTTGAGGAAGGCGGTCAAATCTCCGTTCTGCCGAAAAGTTTTGAGCTTGGTCAAAATTATCCAAACCCATTCAATCCGACTACTACAATCAAGTATTCTTTGCGCAATATCAGCGGTCAGGCAATTCCGAATACGACATTGAAAATCTATAATATACTGGGGCAAGAAATCAGGAAGCTTGTTGACAGGCGCGAACTGCCGGGGGAATATACGATTGAGTGGGATGGCGCGGACAGTTTCGGAAATCGCGTCGCCAGCGGAATATATTTTTACCGATTAACACGAGGCCAGGATCAGGAAACCAGGAAAATGGTTCTCCTCAAATAGACTGGTTTTTTTGATCCTTTGCAGTAAAAAGCCCCGTCGCGAATCGGGGCTTTTTTTTATTCATGCCTTCGATGTCGAAAGTCATAATTGCCGGATGAGCGAAACCTTCAATTGACACATCCCGCTGATTCAATTAGATTGCCATCCCCAAGGGTGGAAACAATGAACAACCGTTTGATAATAGGCCAATATAAACCGTCCAACTCCTTTGGACACCGACTTGACCCGCGTGGAAAAATATCTGCCGTATTTTATCTGATGATTATCTCGATATTCACGTCATCGCCAGTTTTTTATTCTGCGGTTATTATGGGATTGATATTAATGTTATTGGTCTCAGATATTCCATTTTCCGCCATCGTCCGAAACGGGAAGCCATTTCTTCTTCTGGTTGTTATCACCGCGCTTTATCATTTGATTTTCTCCGCCCGCGATTCTGGGACTATGATTAAGATACTCGGTTTTAATCTTACCGAAGGCGGCGTATCGATGGCTATCAGCTTTTCGCTCCGAGCGCTCGTCTTTATTTGCCTGGCGTTTTTTATTTCGCTCACCACTTCACCGTCGGATATTGCCGAAACATTGGTCAACTGGCTCAAACCTCTCAAGAAACTGGGAATTCCCGTCTCAGATATCGGTCTGATTGTCTTTATAGCCATGCGCTTTATTCCCGTGCTTTCTGACGAAATCGATACGATTAAGAAGGCCCAGATTGTCAGAGGAGTAGATTTTTCAGGAGGCCTTTTGAATCGGGCGCGTAAATTGACGGCGCTTCTAATACCGGTATTTCAATCGGCTATCCGCCGGGCAGATGACCTGGCCCTGGCCATCGAATCGCGCGGGTATGTCAGCGGGGCCGAGAGAAGCTCTCTGAAAATCTATCGCTTTCAAATCAGGGATTGGCTATTCCTCCTGATAGCGCTGACTGTGACCTCACTCCTTTTTATTTTGACCGGAGAGATAAATTGGCCGAAATAAATATCAGACTCGACATACAATATAAAGGGACAGATTTCGCAGGCTGGCAATATCAACCCGACGAAATCACAATACAAGGCGAAATTGAAAAAGCCCTGAAGAAAATAACCGGCAGGAAAATAAATATAAGCGGCGCCGGCAGGACTGATGCCGGAGTTCATGCCCTCGGGCAGGTCGCTAATTTTAAGATCAATCATCACCTGATCCCGGAAAAATATAAAGATGCTCTGAATTTCTATCTTCCGCAGACTATTCTTATCAGCAATTCATTTCAGGCGGCTGATGATTTCCACGCCCGCAGATCCGCCCTCTGGCGGCATTATCGATATGTAATTGATCGTCACAGAACGGCGCTATATTTCGATTATCGCTGGGAGTATCGGCTTCCTATCGGGATTGAAAAAATGAATATTATCGCCAGGTCAATTATCGGCATGCATGACTTCTCGGCCTTTTGCACTGTGGCTTCTCTTAAAGAAAATAATAATTGCGAGATATTCGAATCAGAATGGAAAGAAGAAGATTCTTTACTCATTTATGATGTTAAGGCCAATAGATTTCTTCATAGCATGGTTCGCTCGTTAGTCGGTCTTATGACTGAGGCGGGCAGGGGGGAGGATTACTTGACTTTGGAGAATTTTAGGGATATTATGGACTCAGGCGACCATACCAGAATCAAACATGTCGCCCCGGCCAGAGGATTATATCTGGTTGAAGTCGGATATTAGGTTATTTGATTACGAGGTGCATTGATGAAGATTTTTATTGATACCGCCAACCTTGATGAAATCAGGGAGGCGGCGGCGATGGGAGTTATTGACGGCGTCACTACCAATCCGTCTCTTTTAGCCAAAGAGAAAATGCCGTATAGAGAAATATTGAAAGAAATCTGCAAAATAGTGGACGGACCGGTATCGGCAGAAGTTGTCGCGGTTGATTCCGAAGGCATGGTTAGAGAGGCGATGGACCTCGCTGGAATCGCCGAGAATATCACCATCAAGATTCCGATAATAAAGGAGGGACTAAAGGCGATAAAGACCCTTTCTAATAAGGGAATAAAAACCAACGCTACTCTCTGCTTTTCGCCCTCACAGGCTTTATTAGTCGCCAAGGCCGGGGCGACCTTTGTCTCGCCGTTCGTAGGCCGCCTCGATGATGCCTCCCAGTATGGTATGGACCTGATTTCGCAGATTGTGCAGATTTACAATAACTATGGATTTGTCACTGAAGTACTGGTGGCGTCGGTACGGAATCCTCTGCATCTGGTTGATGCCGCCCTAATGGGAGCCGACGTGGCAACAGTCCCGTTCAAAGTTATTGAACAACTGATAAAGCATCCCCTGACTGACGTTGGCCTTAAGAAATTCCTTGAAGATTGGCAAAAGGTGAATAAAGGATGATTCCCCGATATACGCTCCCCGAGATGGGAGAACTCTGGTCGGAAGAATCAAAATTCCGGCGCTGGCTTGATGTGGAATTGGCCGTTTGCAAGGCTATGGCCGACTCGAGGCTCATTCCGCAAAAATCACTCAAGAATATTATCAAAAAAGCAGATTTCGATATAAAACGTATAAACGAGATTGAAGCTGTCACCAATCATGATGTTATCGCCTTCTTGACCTCAGTGGCCGAATTTGTCGGCCCTGACTCCAAATATATTCATTACGGGATGACATCTTCCGATGTGCTGGATACGGCGCTGTCATTACAGATGAAAAAAGCGGCGGAAATTATCGACAATAAAATCCAGTCTGCCCTTGACAAAATCAAGAAATTGGCTCTGAAATACAAAATGACCCCCATAATCGGGCGGACTCATGGGATCATAGCCGAGCCGACAACGCTTGGGCTGAAATTCGCCGTATGGTACACCGAGTTAGACAGGGGCAGAGAGAGATTCAAGGCCGCGGCCGATCTTGCCGCGGTGGGAGCTATTTCAGGCGCCGTAGGGAATTTTGCCAATATTGACCCGAAGATTGAGACAAGGGCCTGCCAGTATCTGGGCCTGGAGACCGATAAAGTCTCCACCCAGGTCATTCAGCGTGACAGGCATGCCGGTTATATCACAGCGCTGGCGATTCTGGCTTCATCAATCGAGAAATTCGCTACCGAAATAAGAAACCTCCAAAGGACCGAAATTGGCGAAATATCGGAAAGTTTTGCGAAAGGGCAGAAGGGTTCTTCCGCCATGCCGCATAAGAGAAATCCGATCACGGCGGAGCGTCTGACCGGTTTAGCCCGCCTTTTGAGGGGATATTCAATTTCAGCCATGGAAAATATAGCTCTCTGGCACGAGAGGGATATAGCGCATAGCTCGGTGGAGAGGGTAATCATACCGGATAGTACCATCGCAGTTGATTATGGATTGAAGATCTTCAATGATATTCTGGATCGGCTCATCATTGACGAGAAAAGAATGATGGAGAATATTTTTCGCTACGGAGGAATTGCATTCTCCCAGAGATTGCTATTGAAACTTACTGAACTGGCGGGAGATCGGGATAAGGCCTACGCGATGGTCCAGCGAAACGCCTTAAATGCTTATGAAGGAACAAGGGGGTTTCGAGAGTTGATAAAAGAAGACCGCGAAATAAGGCAATATCTTGATGAATCAGAAATAGATAGCTATTTTGATTTAGAGTATTACTTGAAGAATGTCTCCAAGATATTTAGGAGGGTTTTCGGGAAATGATCGATGTCAGCGGGCTGAAATTTATTCTCACCGGATTAGTCTTGACAATCATTTTTGCGCTCTGGGCCGCCCAAAAAGATTTATTCATGCTTCTTATAATTGCAGCCCTTCTGGCCGTCTTGACACTGTTTCTTGTCTTTTTTTATAGGAACCCGGCCCGCAGAATCCCAGTTGAAAATGATCTTATTCTTTCCATAGCGGACGGTCGGGTATTATCTGTAGAAAATATTCAGAATGAATATATAGGAGGCGAAGGAAAAAAGGTCTCGATATTTTTATCAGTATTTGATGTTCATCTTAATCGAACGCCGATTGCCGGGAATATCGACTATGTCAAATATAATCCGGGGAGATTTTTCGCCGCATTTGAAGACAAGGCCTCGTCTGAAAATGAACAATCAGAAATTGGTTTAACTTTCGGCTCTAATCGATTAGTATTCAAACAGATTGCCGGGATTCTGGCGCGCCGCATTGTCTGCCGTCTCGAAAAAAATCAAATGGTTAAGTCGGGCGAAATTTTCGGGTTGATTCATTTTGGCTCGCGTGCCGAACTCTTCCTCCCCGACAATATTGAAATCCTTGTCAAAAAGGGCGATAAAGTTAAGGGCGGGGAGACTGTCATCGGGAGAATAGCCAGATAGTCAAAGGCGAATAGATTTATGGAAGTCAGCAATTTTAGAGGCATTTTCCCCGGTACATTCACCATGGGGAACATGGTCTGCGGATTTCTGGCCATTGTTTCGACTTTCGAAGGGGACTATACTACTGCCTGCTGGCTTGTTATATTGGCCGGTTTTCTGGATGGTCTTGACGGCAAAGTCGCTCGCCTTTCGGGAAGCACGTCAAGATTTGGAATCGAGCTTGATTCCATGGCTGATTTTCTTTCTTTCGGAGTGGCCCCGGCAATGCTGATGTATGCCATCAAATTGCATTCTGTCGGCAAGTGGGGCTGGTTAATCAGCGTTGTCTATATTATGGCCTCAGGGTACCGTCTGGCCCGTTTCAACCTTCTCGCTCAAACGGAAGAAAAACGCGATTTTTTGGGACTTCCCGTTCCCGGGGCGGCATTGGCTTTGGTTTCATATCTGATTTTCTGCTACCATATCTGGGGCCAACTTGAGTACAGTGAATATCTGGTCTCCATGGTAATCCTGTTCTCAGCGTTGATGGTTTCTCAGATAGAATATGATGCCATGCCGGATCGATTCAATACAAAAAAAAATAGAGTTAAGCTGGCGTTCATTCTTCTGGCGGCCATTGCCGTTCTCTGGAAGCCAAGACTTTTATTATTTCCTATTATTGCCCTTTATATTATAATAGGTATTGTCCGCGAGGCGTACCGATTCTTTTATCTCGGTGTCGGATATGTCCGAAAACGGCACGCCGGGAATCGCGAGGATTTGGAGAAACTTGATGACGAATAAGAAAGCTATTATCTATATCAGACTGAAAGAGGGGGTGCTTGACCCCCAGGGACTAACCATTCAGCGTGCCATACTCAATATGGGATATGATATGGTCTCCTCGGTTAGGTCGGGTAAATTTTTTGAGTTGGAAATCTCAGGCGCTGACGGACAGGCTGAAAAAAAGGTCGACGAAATCTGCCGGAAGCTTCTGGCTAATCCGGTCATTGAGAAATTCAATGTGGAGTACGAAAAGTGAAGGTCGGAGTAGTCACCTTTCCCGGTTCCAATTGCGACTTTGATGCTTATCAGGCGATAAAATTGATGGGGGAAAGGGTCGAATTTCTCTGGCATCAATCAGCTGACCTTCTTGGGTCGGATTTGGTTATTCTTCCCGGCGGCTTCTCCTACGGAGACTACCTGCGATCGGGAGCCATTGCGCGATTTTCGCCTATAATGAAATCCGTGATCAAATTCGCTCAGTCCGGGGGGCTTGTTTTGGGCATCTGCAATGGATTTCAGATTCTTGTTGAATCCGGCCTCTTGCCTGGGGCCCTGATGCGAAACGACCATTTGCGATTTTCATGCAAATTCATCTATCTGAGGGCGGAGCAGATTAATAATCCATACACGTGCGGCTGTACTGCCGGCGACGTATTGAAAATCCCAATTGCGCACAAAGATGGAAACTACTATAATTTTCAGGCGGATATTGAGGAATTGAAAAAGCATAATCAGATACTTTTCCGATATTGCGATGCCGGCGGCAATATCACGCAAGAGAGCAACCCAAATGGTTCGCTGTATAATATCGCCGGAATCTGCAATCGGGAAGGAAATGTGGCGGGGATGATGCCGCATCCTGAAAGGGCTGTCGAGCAAATCCTCGGTTCGGCGGATGGTTTGAAGATATTTCATTCAGTCAAAAAGCATTTTTCCGAGAGGGTGAAGCTTGAAAGCGCGTGAGCTAACTTTTATCGTTGTCGCCCTGCTTCTTGGAGCCATTGTGGGAGGATTCCTCGGTGATCTCGTCGGCTCGGCCCTTCCTCCCGGAGCCGCCAAGACGCTGTTCACCAAATCGGTGCAAATTGGATTTGAGACTACCCGTGTGGAACTTTATTCCATATCATTTACAGTTGGCTTGATGTTTAAGATAAACTTTATGTCAGTGTTGACTGTATTATTAGTTATAGCGTATTTTAGATGGTGGTACATTTAGCCGAAGTATAAAAGGAGCTTTCTATATGATGGAATTTGGATTGCAGAGATTCATTCTTCTATTTAACCTGGGATGGCCGGAGCTTGTTTTGGTCTTTTTTGCGTTGCTTCTCCTTTTCGGAGCGAAAAGGTTGCCCGAGATTGCTCAGGGACTGGGCAAAGGAATCAGAGAATTCAAGAAGGCGCTAAAGGAAACCGGTAATTATGTGTCCGGGGAAGAAGAAGTAAAACCGGACATCAAGAAGGAAGACCTCAAAAAGCAAATTACAGATGACAAGCAACAAGGCTAAATTCACAGAGCAGGATGCCGAAAAAATAGCGCCGGCAATCGGCTCCGAGAAAGTCATCCGTGAAAAAGATCATTTCCGGCTAAAAATCGCGAACCGAGCCGAAAAGCGCGTTCTGGTTTTGGAAATTTATCCCGAAGCATTATTGGGGCGCGTGCGCGGCATGCTGGTTGTGGTTTATACCGGCAATTCTCATCTTCAACTGCACAACTGCTCCGGATATGTGATTTCAGAAGAACTGGGGGAAGTTACTTTTGTGGCGGAAACAGAGAAATATATATCGGGGCTGGTCGTCGAAAAGGGAGCCTCTTGTTCGCTCTATGCCGGAATTGACCGTCGCCTGATATCAAGCGATTTCACCAAGTTGGGCGTGGAAGTGATGTTGTCCGGAGTGGCCCTTTCGCTTGCCGAAGATATTATCAATCCTGAAGAAAAATAATTCATTATCTCATTCGATTATAGAGTCCAAACAACTCTTCGGTTTCCGACAATCACAGAAGATTGCCTCTTAAACCGAGGCGGATCTCTTAGCCGAGAAGGTTTCCATGAAGTCGGCCAGCCCGGTTACAATCTCGCCCGCCTTTTGATATCTTTCCTCAGGATTCTTCTTCAGCGCCCTGGCTATTACACGGTCCAAGATATTTGGTACGGATTTATCAATTGAAGATGGAGCCTCGGGCTCTGTATTGACTATATTATAAATCAGGCTGGTCAGGTTTTCGCCCCGGAATGGTCTGCGTCCGACCAGCATTTCGTACATTACCACTCCCAAGCTGAATATATCGGTACGATGATCGACCGGTTTCCCCTGCAATTGTTCGGGCGAAATGTAATTGGGCGTTCCCATGGCAACGCCGGTTCTGGTCATGGATGATGAATCAACCCGGGCGATTCCGAAATCCATAACTTTGATTGTATAATCACTCAGTACCATCAAATTAGCCGGCTTTATATCGCGATGAACTATGCCCTGAGCATGCGCATAATCAAGGGCGCTGCAAATTTGAGTAATCATCTGTGCGATTATTTTATAATTAAACTTGACCTTTCTGCGAATCATATTTTCAAGAGTCTGCCCCTCAAGATACTCCATAGCGATATATTGCAGAATCCCCTCATTTCCCACGTCATAAATAGTCACAAT
>CAZCFT010000024.1:0-28989 GCA_964498015.1 uncultured Ignavibacteriaceae bacterium | reverse complement strand
CGCCTGCTCCCACTTTCAGATCGACATATTTGAGACCTGAGGGGGTGGTGATTTCTTTTTCTTCCATTTTCTTCTCTGCCTTTTTTGCTTGTTGCTTTGCAGTCTTTTCTCCGGTTGCCTTTTCTACTTTAGTCCCTGTGATAGGAACAGCCTTTGATAAATCTCCCGCCACGTTTTTAACCTCGGCAGAGGCCTTGACGCTATCCGCCTTGGGCGCAGTATCGGTATCGACACCGACCATCAGCATGAACGATGAAAACAAAATCGCAGTTAGCATAACTACTCCTTTTGCGGTTTTTTAATTTCTTGCCGGGATATATAACATATGACTTTGAATTTGTCCAGCAAGTTGGTTTCCGTATCCGGGAAAAGCGAAGAGAAGCAAGACAGAAGAGGCGAGTACAAGTCTCGCCCCTCTGCGCATCAGATATTTATTTTTCCAATATCAACTTCTCAAACTCGTCAATCAGTTCAGAAAATGTCCTTGTCACATTTTCCACCGGTTCCGGCGAAGTCATATCAACGCCGGCTTTCTTGAGAATATTTATAGGATAATCACTGCTTCCGGTTTTGATAAAATCGATATATGAGTTAAGAGCGTCCTTGTCGCCTGAAAGAATTTTGCGGGAGAGGCTCATCGAGGCGGCATAGCTGGTGGCATACTGATAGACATAATAATCCCGATAAAAATGATATATCCGCAGGCACCCCATATCCTTCTCCGGCTCTATTACCAGATCGGGTCCATAGTATTTCTGATAAACTTCGCGATACAATTGCCGCATCGATTTGGCCGAAAGGGCCCCGCCGTTTTCCACAATTTCGTGAATTTTCAACTCAAACTCGGAAAACATCACCTGAGAATAAAATGTCCCGATAATCTGATTGATATAATGATTGAGAAGATAAAGTTTCTGGGCTTTATCCTTAGAATGTTCAATCAGATATTTAATCATGATCGTTTCATTGCAGGTCGATGCCACCTCGGCTGTGAAAGTGGAATGGCTGGAGTAGACAAATGGTTCATGCTGATCGGTATAATAACCATGCATGGCGTGACCCATTTCATGCGTCAGAGTGAATACATTATCCAGAGTTCCGACATAATTCAAAAGGATATATGGATGAACCACATATGCCCCCGGCGCGGTATAGCCGCCGCTTTCTTTACTCTGAGTTTCATAAACGTCAATCCAGCGGGATGACAGCGCCATCCTTACATTATCAAGATATTCTTTCCCAAGCGGTTTTAAAGCATCAAGCATCAGCGCCTCGGCATCCTCATATTTGGGGAATTCCATTTTGGCTTCAGGGACCAGCGGTAGCCACATGTCGTAAGTATAAAGCGTATCCAATTTCAGGACTTTTTTTCGCAGGGCAGTATAACGATGAAGCGGTTCCAAATTCTTATCTACCGCATCTATAAGGTTCATAAAGACCTCTTTAGGAATATTATAGGCATCGAGATTGGCCTCCAGAGCAGAATTGTACTTACGGGCCTGAGCATAGAAAATGTCTGAATTAACCGATGAACTCAAGTTGGCGCCAAGCGTATTTTCGTAGGTGACATAGGCTTTATTATAGGTGTCGCTGGCGTCTTTACGGACTCTCCGGTCGGTTGATTCAAGGAATTGGCTATATCTTTCTTTCGTCAATTCAACTTCATTTCCCTTTTCATCTTTGATGGCCGGATATTTGATGTCGGCATCATCAACCATCGAAAAAATCTGAATAAATCCGCGGGTCACTTTGCCGGATTGAGCCAGAAGATTTTCTACTTCAGTCGACATAATATGGGCTTTACGGCGAACAAGATTTTCAAGGTAGAATCGATAGACTGCCAATTTAGGATCGCGGGTCAGAAATGATTTAAGAGTATCGTCTGGGATAGTCAGTATCTCCGGCTCAACAAAGGCTGATGCGGAGTTGAAGTCGGCAATTACCGTCGACATTCGGTCGCCCATCTCCTGATATTTGGAAACCCGGGTATCCTCGCTCTTCCGCAAATTGGAATATATGATAAGTCGGTATAGGGTCAAACTGAGTGTGTCATTCAAAATTAGGCATTCCGTCAAGGTTTCGGACGAACTGCCGAGTTTGCCCTCAAAAGGTTTAAACTTTGGGATTTCCACTTTAAATTCTTCGAAAGCCTTCTCCCAGGCATCATCGGAGGGAAAAAGGTCTTCCAGCTTCCATTTATATTTGGCATCGATCTGATCGCGGGTTGGAACCTCTTTAACCTGAGCGAGGGCTGGCTGACTGCTAATCATAAATAGAATTGCTCCGATGCCGGTTAAGATTAGAAATACGAATTTTTTTGGAATCATCGACATTTCTCCCTGATAAAGATTTAGATGTTCTGCTTCCAAGACGCATAGCTCTGCCTAATATCGAAAGAATACGCAAAATATCAAGGAAAGAATTAGGATTTCTGGGCAGGGTTGGCGCTCAGGATACTATTTTGGTCGGCCATAAAAAAGGGCGCCAGGTACTGCGCCCTACAAAGAAAATAAATCTATCTTGACTAAGACCTCAATTTCGATCGTCACGACCTTCGCCCACCGCCGCGATCTTATTTTGCGTCGTCGCCGGTGCGTTGGGTCTGAGGACGCGCCTCGTTGACTTTCAGAGGACGCCCCTTTATATCTCTGCCATTCAACCCGCCAATAGCCGCCTTCGCTTCATCGTCGGACGGCATTTCAACGAATCCAAAACCTCTTGACTTGCCGCTGAATTTGTCCTTCAGAATGGTTACATTCGCAACCGTTCCGAATTCCTCAAAGGCTTTGCGAAGATCATCTTCACTTGCTTCAAACGACAAGTTGCCTACATAGATATTCATTATGAACTCTCCTGAAACAGTTAAACCTTTTGATGATTAATAAGCAAAGCAAGGCCCCGTCCCTCCGACACAATACGAGCGGCGAGGATGCCCCCGACTTCGATAACTTCTGCAATAGAGCCAAAATCTTTGCTACTTAACCTATCTTTTCCAATTATCAAAACATACAAAGTCAAGTCCATTTTGTCCAGAAGAAAATTTGCCAAAAATGCAAAAAGATTCTTCTCGGTCAATATGTTTTCTTGAGGAAAGGATTGGCTCCGAAGAATAGTAATCCAATTCTGCCCCCAAAAAAAAGCAGGGCGGGATAAATTTTCTTATCCCGCCCAACATGCTATGGATTCCCGTTGCAATTGAATGTATTACACGATGCCCTGCGCAAGCATGGAGTCGGCCACTTTCTTAAAACCGGCAATGTTGGCGCCCAAAACATAATTGGTGGGCTGGCCATACATTGTGGCTGTATCACGACAAGACCTGTGAATAGCTTTCATGATGTTATGCAGACGCTGATCGACTTCCTCACGGGTCCAGCTGAGACGCATTGAATTTTGGGACATCTCAAGGCCAGAAGTAGCGACGCCGCCGGCATTGGCCGCCTTACCCGGGCCATAGAATATCTTGGCATTGATAAACTGCTCTGCGGCATCCGGAGTTGAAGGCATATTGGCGCCTTCCGCGACACATATGCAGCCGTTTTTGAGAAGAGTCTTGGCGCTGTCGCTATTTAGCTCATTCTGGGTGGCGCAAGGGATAGCTACGTCGACCGAAATATTCCAAATTCCTGTTCCTTCAAAATACTTGGCGGATGTGAATTTTTTGGTATACTCTTTCATCCGGCCACGCTTGACATTCTTCAGTTCCATGACATATTCCAACTTCTCCGCTGTAATACCATCCTCATCAACAATATAGCCATTGGAATCTGAGAGCGTTATCGCCTTGCCGCCGAGATGATTGACCTTCTCCACGGCATACTGAGCGACATTGCCCGAACCCGAAATTGATACGCGTTTCCCGCGAATAGAATCGCCCTTGGTGTTGAGCATCTCTTCGGCAAAATAGACCGTGCCATAGCCGGTTGCCTCAGGACGAATCAGACTCCCGCCCCAATTTAGTCCTTTGCCGGTGAGAACTCCCTCAAAAACATTCTTCAGGCGCTTGTACTGCCCAAATAAAAATCCGATTTCCCGTCCTCCGACGCCGATATCACCGGCGGGGACGTCGGTGTTTTGCCCGATATGACGGAAAAGCTCACTCATGAAGCTCTGGCAGAAACTCATCACCTCATTGTCGGACTTCCCCTTTGGATCAAAATCAGAACCGCCCTTGGCCCCACCCATGGGAAGCGTCGTCAGGCTGTTTTTGAAGACCTGTTCGAAACCGAGGAATTTCAGAATTCCGAGATTGACGCTGGGGTGGAAACGCAGGCCTCCCTTATAGGGGCCGATGGCGCTGTTGAATTGAATGCGGAAACCGCGATTCACCTGCACCCGGCCATTGTCGTCGACCCAAGGAACGCGGAACATAAAAACCCTCTCGGGCTCAATAATTCGCTCCACGATTTTTGCCTCCAGATATTCTGGATGCCTTTCAAGCGCTGGTTCAAGCGATTCAAGAACCTCATGGACGGCCTGATGAAATTCAGGCTCGGCCGGGTTCTTGGCCTTCACCGCAGACATAACCGATTGAAGATACTGATTCATTCTTGACTCCTTGCCATTTTTAGAACCAAGTTTGCTAATTATTTCACAAAGTCTTAACAATTTAGCCAAATCGCCGCGAAAGTCAACTGATTTTTGAAAAATTTATGGGAAACGGAAGGGAGATATCCCCCCGTCCCTCACGCATCGGACTGATTGATATATGGAAAAGATGAAAAAAGGGCAATTAGGACATGGAGGAAAGCTTGGAAAGGTAAAATGAGAGTGCCGAACAAAAATATCATCCCAAAATAATCTTTCCAACGCATGCCCAACAGTCCCTTTAATCCGATTTGGCGCTTTGCGACCTCCCTCGGACACAAAAGGGCTTGTTGAAAAAGTTCTACATCGGAGATCCGCTGGGGCGGAAATGGGAAAATGTATTTTTTTTGGCAATTGCGTCAATAGTCGGTCAAAAGCCGGGTTTACAACCCGTCAAGGGGAGTGTTGAAAAACCCATCTTGTCCGGCATAAGGCCGGACTTACAACTATCGCATGGTGGCGTATTCGTGTCCGGCAGTGGCCGGATCAGGTTCGTCAAAAGCCCGTCAAGGGCCGGCCACTGACTGGCCGAATCAGGCCTTCTGACTGACCTTGTCACTGACAAAAGCCGGATTTACAACCGGATTTTCCAATCCGGCAACTGCCGGAAATGACAGTTCGGGAGGCAACTTAAGTCGGGATGAAGCTGGATTGCCTTATCGATACTTTTTCAACACTCCCTAAAGCACAGCGCGGCATTGCAAATACTTTCACTTATAGTCAGCATGAATCATAAATAGTGCAAAAATGCCACATAATTGAATATGGATAGGCCAGTTACATGCGAGCTGATTTAGCAATCCATGTATATTTTACATTATATAGAGGGTCTTTTTATACCCGTAACTGGCGGCGTCCCCTCAGGGTTCATCTGTTATATACATCACAACTGAATTTGAGTGTGGCACGCGGCCAATAAATCTATCCGTCAATCGCCGGATTTCCAATTTTTTTTGGAAATAATTTTTGAGAACCGGTCTGGATACCCTTTTTCGGCATTTTTTCGCAAAGACCTTGCTCTTGAACAAAGAGGAGCCCGTGAAATCATAGATTTATTTGGTCAAATAGTATTTTCCATTGTTTAAATGTTGCATTTGGCAGCGTATATGCTCTAAAATATCGTCTAATACCATATATGCATAGAACCTATTTGAGGAGTCAAGGATGAAAAAGTCAATATATTCAAGCAGAGGATTATTGGCTCAAATTGCTTTTTTCCTGCTTTTGAGTCTAACTCTTGCCAATTTGCCGGAGAGCGTCAAAGCTCAAACTCCCGGCATCAGCGGATTCTCCCTAAATTCAACATCCGGCAATAATACTAATGATGATGATTTAATCAGTAACTACACCCTTACCGGATCGGCTGTCACGGCGGCCACGGCCTGGTTTAAGAATGGCGCGCCGCTAATGACCCTCAACTTGCCGTTTGAGGGGGGACCAATCAATGGCTTTGAAGATTATTCTGGAAATAATTATGCTATCACTGCCAGCGGCGCTCCTGTCTGGAGCGCGACCGGCGGTCATGACGGATTTGGGGTGTACTCTTTTGATGGCGCCAGTTATTTGAATGCCGGAAAAATTTTCCCGACCAAATCATCCTACACGCAGAGCGCCTGGATATATCGCACTATATCGGGGACCTATAATTGCATCATAGGCGGCCGAGACCAAACCTCCAGTTCAGGGCATGGATTACGTATTAGATTTAACGGGTGTTTAAGCGCCGGCCAAAGCGGAAATCTCAATCTGGTACAGGGGTACGGCGGAACCATCACGACCAATCGCTGGTACTTTGTGGCTGTTACTTATGATTACTCCACCGGCGCCATGATTTTATATCAAGATGGTCAGCCGATCGATACCGCTATTGTTCCGACAGCCAATCGCATTGTGCTTGATTCCACTGTGCAGGTCGGCGCCATCGCCGGCGGGACGAATTGGCGTGGACAGATTGATGATGCCCGAATATATAATTTCGTTCTCTCTCCGGATCAGATTAAGACCCTATACGCGCTTCATGGCGGAGATAAAATTATCGCAGTCGAAAATCAGGTTGGAGAAACCTGGCAAGCTCAAGTGACCCCATTCTCGTCCAGTGACGCCGGCCCTACAAATCTGTCAAACATCATTACCATAGTCGCCACTGCGCCGTCTTTCACCTCTTCCCCTGCAACCACTGGGATTGCCGGGAAATTATATTCATATCCAGCCCATGCTACGGGCGGACCGGCGCCGACTTATCAGCTCAACCTCTATCCTCCGGGGATGACGATTGATTCGATGACCGGAATAATTCGCTGGTTTCCCGGCATTTCGGGTATTTACAGCGTCATGATTTCGGCAGTCAATGCAATCGAGACAGCCAATCAGAGTTTCAGCATTAACGTTGCGGAGCCTACGGTCTCCATTAGCAACCTGGCTCTCAGTACAACGGCCAATGATTCTTTAGCCTGTTCATATGATTTAGGACTTCAGGCGACTACGTCAGCGACAGCATGGTACAAGAACGGGATTCCAATCATGACACTCTATATGCCCTTCGAGGGGGGGCCATCCTATGCTCTCGATGATGCTTCAGGAAATAATAATCCCATGCTCCCTATAGGCGACCCTGTTTGGACGGTAAATGGCGGGCATGACGGTTATGGCGCTTTTGTATTCGACGGCAATTCTTATATAACTGCCGGGAATATATTCCCGACCCGATCGTCGTATACCAAAACAGCATGGATATTCCATACCGCTACCGGCGAATATGATCATATCCTATCTGGGTGGGATCATAGTACCACCGCTACCGGCGGGCACGGTCTTCGAGTCGCAAGCGATCAGCGTCTCAGCGCGGGACAAAACGGCAATTGGCGCATAGTGCAATCTAATGCGGGAGCGATTGTCTCGAACCGCTGGTATTTCGCGGCCGTCACCTTTGATTACTCCACAGGTGAAATGATCCTGTATCTCGACGGCGTCGCTATCAACAGCGCCGTTGTCCCCACCACTCTCCGCGATGTCACCGATGCCGGGGCGTTGATTGGAGCTACTCAGGGAGCTTATGGCTGGAAGGGAATGATCGACGACCCGCGAATATATAACTACCCGCTTACTCCTCAGCAGATAGGGGCGATGTTTGGTAGCGGCGGGAATAATCGAATGGTAGCGCAAGAAACTCATATTGGCGAAATTTGGCAGGCGAGGGTGACCCCCTTTTCCACGACAGAAGCGGGGACTCCGTACGAATCGAATCTGATGGCTGTCGGTAATCTCTCTCCAGTACTTACCGCAATAGGGCCAAAATCGGTTGCAGAGGCACAGAACCTGAATTTCAATGTCTCCGCGACTGATTCCGATAGTACAACTCCCACTCTGACAACTTCGTCTCTACCCGCCAACGCTACATTTGTTGATAATGGGAATGGCGCCGGGACTTTTAATTTCAATCCTGATTATGCACAGGCAGGAATATATAATATAACATTTGTTGCCTCTGATGGCTCTCTGGCCGACACTGAAATAGTGGCTATCACAGTTACTAATGTTAACCGTCCGCCGGTCTTGGCGGCCATTGGGGCCATGAACGTCACGGTGGGAAACACTCTTGCTTTTTTTGTGACTGCCTCCGATCCGGACAACGAAATAGCGGCGCTTTCCGCCTTGAATCTTCCGCTCAATTCATCTTTCATAGATGGCGCCAATGATACCGGGACGTTCAGCTTCACTCCGTCAGTTTCACAGGCAGGCGTCCATAATGTAACATTCAAAGTCACCGACCCGCATGCGGCGGTGGATTCCCTCATTGTCCCGATTACAGTTGTTGACAATAGCGTTCCCGCCAACTGGATGGCAACAATCTCTGTCACCGGCGAATTGGTTGGTGGGGCGTCAAATAATGACAAAGTGATTATTGGAACATCCGACAGCGAAAGAGTTTCCTATGCCCCTCCTCAACCGCCGGAATATACATCTTCTATCAGGCTCTGGCGCTCCGGTTCGGATGGCCCTTACTCCAAAGTTCTCCAAAAATCAGGAAATAAATGCTATTTTTGGACTATCGAGGTCGATCCGCATGGCAATGCGACTCCGCCAACCCCGGCCCGATGCGCTATAATAAGCTGGAATCAGGCGGAATTGAACCCGAATCGACACTACGTTCTGCATGAAGGGTTGGATCCTAACGGTCCTGTCATATTAAGCGACATGCGAATAATCACTCAATATCAAGTTTGCGACATTCAGACTCCGCATTATTATACCATTCATTGGGAAGATGACAGTTGTAGCGGCAAAATCTATGCTGAGATTCCGCTCAATACGGGCTGGAACCTGATCTCACTTCCCATCGTACCGCTTGATTCGTCTCTATCGTCTCTTTTTCCAACTGCCCAGATTGCCTATGAGTATAACGGGCAATATCTTGAGACCTCCAAGCTCGACCCTGGCAAGGGATACTGGGTGAAGGTACCGTCAGCAACTACTGCCGCCATAATCGGCGAGCCGGTGAGCGGCTGTTCGAGCGCTCTTGCATTGGGATGGAACCTCATGGGAGCCGCGAATTGTACCGCAATTCCCCAAACCACTCCGGGCGGCCTCATATCGGGAATATTTGATTTCAACGGTTCTTATCAATCTGCTACTCAGCTTTCCGCTGGATTTGGGTATTGGGTCAAAGCCGATACCGCCTGCAATTTTAATTTGACTTGTGGGGCGCCAAAAGAATTCTCAGGCAACAATCCTCAGAAGGCCCGACCTCTTACTATTCGCGCCAAGAGCGCCAGTTCGGACGCCGTCAGCGAATCAGACGTCATCATCGGCGTTGGTTCCCATGATGAAGTGTACTCAGCCCCGCCCGATGCTCCCTGGTACTCAGTCAAATTGGAACTATACCGTGAGGGATGGGACGGCCCCTATTATGAGGATATCCGTACCGATACAGGTATCGATAATTCATGGATTATAGCTCTCAATTCCCGCGGCAATATGTCGCCGAGAGAGAGCGCCGATATTGTCTTAAGCTGGAATATTGAGGAAATGGGCAATGGTCTGTATCAATTGCATGAAGGTTTTGCCGCAGGCGGGGTAGCGCTTATCGATGACATGCACTCGATTAAGGAATATCGTATCAAACAATCAGATAGCCTTCAGTACTTTACGGTGATACTGAAATCCGCGGCGGCGAATCTCCCCAATGCCTTCCATCTTGAGAATAATTTTCCTAATCCTTTTAATCCAGCGACTACAATCGAATATTCGCTCCGGAATCAGGCTGATGTAAAATTATCTATTTTCAATGTGCTGGGGCAAAAAGTCAGGGAACTGGTGAATGAGTCTCAAACTGCTGGAATTCACCGGGTTATTTGGGATGGGACTGATGCCTCCGGCACAGTGGTGTCAACCGGCATTTATCTCTACCGTATGCAGGTGGGGGATTTGGCCGAGACGCGAAAGATGGTCTTAATAAAGTAAAAGTTTATATCTATGCCATTTTCGCCTTCGGCCAGATGGTAGAAAACGTATCTTTTTATTAGTGATAGCAATATCACATTTTGGCGCCATACTCTTGATTTTTCCGGGCTTGGATCTATTTGGCATTGCCAAATCATCGTTGATGTTATATTATATCCTGAAGTAGTTTATGGCTGAAGTTTGCATTCGTGAAAGAATGAGACCGAGGACTCTATTCATCAGCGCCGTTTGCCTCGTCACTTTTCTATTTATTATTGTATCGGGGTCATGGGCGGTTCTCCCCATTTGCGGCGATCTGAATGGTAGCGGAGCAGTGGATACGGAGGACATTATATACTCTATTGACTATATTTATCGCGCTGGTCCCGCTCCCGCTCATTCTGAAACCGGCGATGTCAACTGCAATTATAAAATTAATATCCTCGATATTACCTATCTTATCAATTATCTTTTTCGAAATGGCTTTAGACCCTGCATCAACTGCCGCAGTATGGCTGTCTATGGCGATTCGAGGACCAACCACACTGTCCATCAGCAGATAGCCGATATGATAACCAGTACATATCCCTCTATCGTCTTTCATACGGGAGATTTGGTTGAAAACGGCAATTATCAGGGTCAATGGGATATATTTAATTCGATAACATCGGGGATGCGTACTGTCGCAGAATTCTATCCTTCGCTCGGCAATCATGAAAATCAATCGCCGCTGTATTTCCAAAATTTCGAATTGCCTAATAATGAACAATGGTATTCGGTCGAAAGGAATAATATTCATTTTGTAGTTCTTAATTCCTGTATCCCGATAGACACCGTCTCGGAACAATATCTTTGGTTGAAGAATGATCTGGCCGGCATTAATGATTCAATCAAGTACACCGTCGCGGTTTTTCATTATCCTCCTTATAGCGCCGGCCAGCATACCGAAGACGAGAAAGGGTTAAGACAAACATTAATCCCTCTGTTTGAGGAGTACGGTATCGATATTGTTTTCACCGGCCATGATCATGATTACGAAAGATCATTTTGCGGAGGGATATATTATATTGTCACCGGTGGCGGAGGCGCCCCGCTTAGAGGTCAGGCCAGGACGCATCCCTGTAGTCAACTATTCTTGATGAAATACAATTTCTGCATTTTGAAGCTTCTAAAAGACCGGCTTCTGGTCAAGGTTTTTGATAATAATTCTCAAATGATCGACCAATTTGAAGTCATCGGTCGCTGATTGATATTTGGGCAAATAATTTTATTTCAATCCAATAAATTTTCTGACTTTCATCCCGATAAATAGAATATGACCAGGACTGTTTTTACCGGTTGCCTTTTGTTGATGATAATTTCATCGGCTTTTGGCATTGAAAACTATATGTCAAATGAAAATGGGTTTTTTGTGGTGGTTCCTTCGGGGTGGGGGATTGATACCAGCGCCGCCAATGAAGCGGTTTTGGTTGATTCTTCAAATAATTCAATCTATGTCTCAATCAGAAAATATAGGATCGAGGAAGATAAACAGATCGGATCCGAACATGACCTTCTGCAGGCCATAAGCGGGTTATATCGCAATCTGGGGATAAAAGTCGATAGTCTAAACCAGATTAATTATACTGTTTCAGACGGCAAGGCGGTTTTTGAAACGGAATTCGGCGGATATGACGCCGTTGGAAGAACAACTCACCGCAAATATCTTAAGGGAACTATCTGCCGGAATAAAGATAATGGGCAGACGCTTTATCTGATGATTGCCGCGGCGCCAAAGGATTGTTATTATATAGCTTCGCCGCAATTCAAAATTGTCGCCAAATCATTTCATATCACAGATGAAATACTGCCGAATCTTTACCCCAAGCCTAATTTCACGAAATTCCTACTGATATTCATTGTCATAGCTTTATGTATATTCTTTTTCACAAGGAATAGAAAAATTCAAAGATCGCATCATCCTCTCGGGCGGGACAGCGCCAGTTTTTGGCGGTGCATTGCCTGCGGTAGAGCAAATCATATCGATGTCAGATTCTGCCATCGTTGCGGCGTAGAAAGGCCGGTCGCTAATCTTCCCAGAATGAGCGGTCATTCCTCGACCAGTTCGATCAGTACTCCCGAGCATGACAAGGGGTGAACAAAAGCAATTTTATTCCCCCGGGCGCCAATTCGAGGTTTCTCGTCAATCATCTTAAACCCTTTTTCTTTCAGCTCTGACATTTTTTGCTCTATGTTGCTAACCCGGAGCGCAATATGGTGCAACCCTTCGCCCCGCTTGTCCAGAAAGGCTTGTATGTTGCTGTCCTCGCCGATAGGAGAGACCAACTCTATGCAGGGCTGTAATTCATCTTTGCCGGGGAAAAAAGCTATCTTAACTTTGTGGTCAATGACTTCCTTTATCATTGAAGGCCGGCATCCCAAAATTTCTGTAAAGGTATTAATGGCGCAATTAATGTCACTAACTGCTATGGCAATATGTGATATTGAGGTCATATATTATTGACCTGCGGTTAGGGAATCATAGATTCTTCTTTGCTCCAGATAATCCCTTTCCTCGGCCCACCGAGATTGATACGGCTTTATCCAATTGCCGCGAGAATGATAAATGCTCAACCTATATGGCCTGGGATGTTCCGCTCCTTCCGAGGATTCGTAAATTATTCGAACATAGGCCCAGGCGGAATCTCCCATAATAGTTGTGCTATCAACTTCAATCCCTTTCAGCGTGTCATATTTGTACTCCTTGACCTTTCGGAGCTCCATATAAGCCGAAAGAGACACGGTATCTTTGAAATAACTGCATTCATTCTCATAGAGGACGGTTTTATCCCCCTCTTTTGTCCGACCAAATAGTTCTGCTAATGACGCCCGAATGGCGGATTCGTCCGGGCTCAATGGTTTAGTCTGCGTCGCCGCCGGTAATTCGACTTTTTTCTGTCCCCTCTGTTCTCCCGTACATCCTGCGACGAGCAGAAAAGTAGCGCCAATAATAAGCATTCTATATTCTCTCATGGTATTCTCCCCAGACTTTTCTAAGAGTATCGGAAATTTCTCCCACAGTCGCATAAATTTCCACTGCCGACATAATGGGCCAGATAATATTATCAGATCCTCTTGCCGTCTTATCCAATTCTTTAAGGCAATTTTGCACGGCCGTATTGTCTCTATTCTTTCGCAATTCATGAAGTCTTTCGATCTGCCTCTTTTCCAGGCGCTGATCCACCTTCAATATCTCGGCGCTTGATGACGATTGGGATTCAAATCGATTCACTCCCACGACAACTGTTTCGCCATTTTCAATCGTCTTTTGATGTCTATATGCCGACTTGGCAATTTCATTCTTGAGATATCCGGTCTCAATGCATTTGATCGCCCCGCCTCTTCTTTCAACCTCAGCTATAATCTCCAGAATCTTTTTTTCCATCTCATCGGTCAGATATTCCACCAGATAAGAACCGCCAAGGGGATCAGCGGAATCAGCCACGCCGGATTCATATCCGATAATCTGCTGGGTGCGGAGAGCGATTTCAGCCGATTTTTCGCTGGGTAGCGCAAGCGCTTCATCGAAAGCATTGGTATGCAAAGATTGCGTCCCGCCCAGCGTCGCCGCCAGCGCCTGAAGAGTCGTCCGCACTATATTATTTTCCGGCTGTTGTGCCGTTAGGGTCGAACCGCCGGTTTGAGCATGAAAACGAAAAAGGAGCGATTTCTCTGATTTTGCTCCGAATCTTTCCTTTATCATTCTTGCCCAGATCCGTCTTACCGCCCGAAACTTGGACACTTCTTCGAATAGATTATTATGAGCCGCCATGAAGAATGACAATCGCGGAGCAAAATGATCTATATCAAGTCCGGCCCTCAATGCCGAATCAACATAGGCAATAGCATTTGCCAGAGTGAACGCCGCCTCCTGCGCCGCGGTTGCGCCCGCCTCGCGGATATGGTAGCCCGAGATCGAAATTGTATTGAATTTGGGCAAATGCTCCTTGGCATAGGAAAATATATCGGTAATGATTCTCATAGATGGAGCCGGCGGAAAAATATATGTGCCGCGCGCAATGAATTCCTTCAGGATATCATTTTGCACTGTGCCGGATATTTTCTCCTGAGCCACTCCCTGCTTTTTTGCCACCGTGATATACATCGCGAGAAGAATCGCGGCTGTGGCGTTGATAGTCATTGAAGTTGAGACTTCACCCAGCGGAATCTTGTCGAAAAGCCTCTCCATATCGGCCAAAGAATCAATCGCAACGCCGGTACGACCGACTTCGCCTCTGGCCATCGCGTGGTCGGAGTCATACCCAATCTGAGTCGCCAAATCAAATGCTACCGATAATCCGGTCTGACCTTTTTCGAGAAGATAACGAAATCTCCTATTGGTTTCTTCGGCTGTGCCGTATCCGGCATACTGCCGCATGGTCCAGAGACGGCCGCGGTACATATCTTCATAGATGCCCCGTGTATACGGAAAAGCGCCGGGAGTCCCCAAATTAGCTGAATCGGCCGGCTTGGCAAAGGCGCAGATCGGAATTTCAATACCTGAAGTTGTCTCTTTCTTCATGTTCAATTATTCCAACTCTAACAGCTTTTCATTCTTGTCGACCGCTTTCCCGGCGGCGACAAAAATATCTTTCACCCTGCCGTCGTGCGTGGCCTTTATCAGATTTTCCATCTTCATGGCCTCAATAATGACAAGTGTTGTCCCTTTCTTAACATCGTCGCCCGGTTTAACATTCACTGCCAGCGCCATACCCGGCATGGGCGCTTTTATTATCTTGTCCTCAGAACCTTTTGGGGCTGAACCGGCCTGTTCTCTGAGCTGAGCCAGATTGTATGGTTCAACTCTTGCTTCCATGTCCTTGCCTTCAATAAAAATTTTGAGACTTCCCCCATTCCGAACGATATCGACTTCAGAAGAGCTATCGCCAATCTTCAGGAGGTACTTTCCCGCAACCAGTCGGCTCGCCGCCGCATTGTAATCAATGTTATCGCACTTCAGCAGAAATTCTTCGCCCTGACGTTTCAGACTTATATCGAATTCCTTGCCGTCAACCGTGACAATATATCTATCTTCAAAGTCCGCCATTAATCTATTTCACCTTGCTCATCCTGCTCATTCCAAGATTGCGATAGTACTGCACCCAGCCATTTCGTACCTCAGTTCCTCTCTTAAGACTGATCGAAATCTTCTGCCTTTCGAGATAATCATAAATCGCCGCGGCGAAGGCGGCCTTCCGCACTTGATTGCTTTCCGGGGATTCGAAATTTCTGTCCGGAAAATTCAGATCGATATATCCGGTTGAATATTGTCCTTTTTTGAATCCCTCCGAGCGCATAATGCTTCCGGCGAACCGGATGGTCGAATGAACCCCGGATATTCGATATTCCGCCAGAGCCCGCTTGGTGCGTGCAATCGCCTCTTCACGGTCGCGGCCCCAAACAACCAACTTAGCGACAATGGGATCATAATATATGGATATTTCCGAGCCGCTAACAACTCCCGAATCGACACGCACGCCGGGACCGGAAGGCTCGCGATATTCTGAAATATTGCCGTTCGAAGGGATAAAATCCTGAAGGGGATCTTCGGCATAGATACGACATTCTATGGCATGGCCGCGAGGCTGGATATTTTCTTGCTTGAATGAGAGCGGCTTCCTCTCGGCGACTCGAAATTGCTCGCGGACCAGATCGATGCCGGTCACCATCTCGGTCACCGGATGTTCCACCTGAAGTCGAGTATTCACCTCAAGAAAATAGAAATTCAAATTGGGGTCAACCAGAAACTCCACGGTCCCCGCGCCAAGATATTTCGATTCTCTGGCAAAATTGACTGCGGCGGCGCCCATTTTCTTGCGCAACTCCGGAGTCATTACCGGCGACGGTGATTCTTCTATCACCTTTTGATGCCGCCTCTGTATGGAGCATTCCCTTTCGCCAAGATAAACCGCATTTCCTTGCGAATCGGCAAAAATCTGAATCTCGATATGGCGCGGATTCTGCAAATATTTTTCAAAATAGACCCGTCCATCGCCGAAGGCAGACCCGGCCTCGCGAATCGCCGATTCAACCGATTCAACGAGTGTGTCCTCCGATTGTACTATCCGCATCCCTTTGCCGCCGCCGCCCGCTGCGGCTTTGACCAGCAAAGGGTATCCAATTTTTTTCGCTACCGATAATACTTTCTTCATGTCCTGAATATCAAAATCAGTCCCTGGTACAACTGGCAGACCCGCTTTTAGGGCTTCGCGCCGTGCTTCTAATTTATCCCCCAATAGCGCTATTGTCTCTGATTTTGGGCCGATAAAAATTATTCCGTTCTCCTCGCATAACTTGGCGAAATAGGCGTTTTCGGCAAGGAAGCCATATCCGGGATGAATGGCATCTGCTCCAGCTTGTTTGGCAATCTCAATTATTTTATTCTGGTTAAGATAGCTGTCGCGCGCAGGAGCCGGGCCGATGCAATAAGCCTCGTCTGCAAGCCGGATATGATATGCGGTCTTGTCGATTTCCGAATAGACGGCAATTGATTTTATTCCGGCATCCCGGCAGGCGCGGATTATTCTTACGGCGATTTCACCCCGGTTGGCGATGAGGATTTTATTTATTTTTCCAGCCATTGTGCTAAGGAAAATTTACAGCGGTATATTTCCATGCTTTTTCGGAGGGTTCTGGTCTTTCTTTGTTTCGAGCATCTGGAACGCTCGAATCAGCCGCGGGCGGGTGGTTTTTGGCTCGATAACATCATCCAAATATCCTCTTCCCGCCGCAATGAATGGATTGGCAAACTTCTCACGGTAGTCATTGGTCTTCTTGGTCAGCTCCAACTCAGGGTCGGAAGCTTTCTCAATATCCTTCTTGAATATTATTTCTACGGCCCCCTTGGGACCCATCACCGCAATTTCGGCGGTCGGCCAGGCGTAATTCATATCGCCGCGGACATGCTTGGAATTCATAACATCGTATGCCCCGCCATACGCCTTGCGGGTAATAACCGTCACTTTTGGCACGGTCGCCTCGCAATAGGCATAAAGCAATTTAGCGCCATGCTTAATTATCCCGCCATGCTCCTGATCGGCTCCGGGCAAAAAGCCGGGGACATCTTCGAAGGTTAATATCGGGATGTTGAAAGCGTCACAGAAACGAATAAACCGAGCCGCCTTAAGCGATGATGCAATATCAAGAACTCCTGCCAGCGCCGCCGGTTGGTTGGCGACAATTCCGATCGAACGTCCTCCCAATCGCGCGAAACCGACGACCATATTCATGGCATAGTCGGCATGCACTTCAAGAAACTCGCCGTGATCAACGACATGATGAATGACATCTTTGATGTCATAGGCTTTGCTGGGATCATCCGGCACGATCGAATTAAGAATTTCATCTTCACGGTCAAATGGATCATCGTTTTTGATAAACGGAGGGTCATCAAGGTTATTTTGCGGAATATAGCTTAATAGCCTTCTCAGAGTCGTGATTACGTCGGCTTCATTTTCGCAAGCAAAGTGCGCCACGCCTGATTTGGAGGCGTGCACTACCGCCCCGCCGAGTTCTTCCGATGTGACAATCTCATGCGTAACCGTCTTGACCACATTCGGGCCGGTGACGAACATATATGACGTATTCTTCACCATTAATATAAAATCAGTAATGGCCGGACTATAAACCGCGCCGCCGGCGCAGGGACCGAGCACCACTGATATTTGCGGAACAACGCCGGAAGCGAGAGTATTGCGGAGGAAAATATCGGCGTACCCGCCCAACGAAACCACACCCTCCTGAATTCGCGCTCCACCGGAATCATTAAAGCCGATCACCGGAGCGCCGACCTTCATCGCCATATCCATAATCTTACATATTTTTTCAGCGTGAGCTCCCGAGAGTGAGCCGCCGAATACGGTAAAATCCTGCGAAAATATAAAAACCTGCCGCCCGTCAATAGCGCCACAGCCGGTAACTACGCCGTCACCCAATATCTTTTTATCGGCCAATCCAAAATCAGTAGCACGATGCGTAACAAACATGTCGAATTCTTCAAAGGAATTCTTGTCCAGAAGCAATTCGATTCTTTCGCGGGCAGTTAATTTCCCCTTTTGATGCTGGGCGTTGATCTTATTCTGCCCGCCGCCGAGACGCGCCAATCGGCGCATTTCTTCAAGCTTTCTTAATTTTTCTTCGAGCGACATATAATGATCATTCTGTGATTCTTGTTGGGGCTTGATTCATCAAGCCCTGATTCAATTCATATCTTTCTATTCCATCATTCAATTTTATCTACGATAATCTTCCCCATCTCATCTTTCAATTTCCCAATCTTTATATCCAGATCATGATCAAAGGCAATTGCCATGTTTTTGTCATCAATCAATCGTGCAACCAATCTCCGTTTCACCTGCATCGTCTCCAGTGGATTCAAATCAACCGCCGCGACATACGGCGCTCGAATATGATGCGATGACGGCACAATGTCGGCATAATACACAACCGCAAATCCGTCCGAGGTTGCCTCGATTGCCTGATGCCCGGGCGTGTGCCCGCCGGTTTTAACGACTTTAATTCCGGGGATAATCTCGCTATCGCCGTCGGTCAACTCAAGTTGCCCGGATTTCTCAAGAACTATAAGTCTGTCGAAAATATAAACTGCCGAAGTTCGTTCGTTGGGATTGATAGCGTCATTCCATTCAACTTTCTGGACAATATATTTTGCATTCCCAAATCGCGGAACCAGCCTGCCATTTTCATTTTTCACTGATCCGCCGGAATGATCGGAATGAAGATGTGTCAGAAGGACAAGATCGATATCATCGGTAGATAATCCCAAATGCTTCAATCCGGATTCGATATTGGTTTTGCCGGACGCGGCATATATTTTTTTCTCGGTTGCGGTGATGCAGTCTCCGAGCCCCGTATCAAGCAAAATATTTTTGTCATCGGTCTTGAGCAAGAATATATTGGTTTCCATTCGGACAAGATTTTCCTCGTCGGCCGGCGCAAACTTATTCCATATTTTCTTGGGGACAACTCCAAACATCGACCCGCCGTCGAGCTTGAATGACTGTTCGACGAAAGGGATAATTTCAAACTTCCCGAATTTCATCCTGTCTCGTTTGCGCCGTCGGTCTGCCATAGGGGGATTTCCCGACGGAACCTCTTCTGCTTTCGGCCAGACAGCGCTTCGAAACCGCAGGGGGTTTCAACCTACTATCTAAGATAATTCCCAGCTATCACCATGCGCTGTACTTCTGAAGTTCCCTCATAAATTTCCGTTACGCGCTGGTCGCGGTACAATTTCTCTATTATCGAAAACTCGCCGATATAGCCATACCCGCCATGAATTTGCATTGCCCTGTCAACACAAAAACCGGCGGTTTCTGTCGCAAATAGTTTCGCCTGCGCCGCTTCAATAGAAAACTTCTCGCCCTTATCCTGCATGACGGCGGCCTTGTATGTCATGACGCGGGCGGCTTCAAGTTGGGTTGCCATGTCGGCAATCATCCATTGAATTGCCTGCAATTTAGCAATCGGCGCGCCAAAGGCAATGCGGGTCTTGGCATATTTGATCGATTCGTCCAGCGCCCTCTGCGCCAGCCCGACACCCTGTGCCGCCACTCCAATTCGGGCGCCATCAAGAGTCGCCATAGCATAGCGAAATCCCTTGCCGATTTCTCCCAATTGATTTGCGATCGGGACACGACAATTCTTCAACTCTATCCTGCCGGTCGTGGCGGCGCGCATACCCATTTTATGCTTAAGAGTGAATCCTTTGAAACCGGGAGTCTTGGCCTCAACAATAATAGCCGAGACTTTCGGCCTTTCCTCCGATTGATCGCCTATTTTGCAGAAAAGCGCTACCACATCACAGGCATCGCCATGCATGATAAATATCTTCTCGCCATTGATGACAAATTCATTCCCTTCAATTTTGGCAATAGTCTGCTGGTTGGCGGCATCCGAGCCAGCCATCCGTTCGGTCAGCGCAAAGGCAGGAATCATCTCGCCGGTAGCGCATTTCGGCAGATATTTTTTCTTCTGTTCCTCAGCGCCAAAATGAATAATTGGATAGACCGCCAGTTCCGGCACTGCGGCCAGCAAAGCCGTAGCGGCATCCCAGTATGCCAGTTCTTCAATCAAAGTAGTATATTCAATATTGGAATATCCGCCGCCGCCGTATTCTTTCGGCATGGCAAAGCCGATAAGACCGGCCTTCCCCAGTTTTCGATAGTAGTCAACCGGAAATTTTTCAGGCGCACGATCGAGATCGCGGAATACCGGATTGATTTCCTTCTCGGCGAATTCCTTTACGCGGTCTCTTACAGCCTGCTGTTTTGGATCAACATTATATCTCATCACTCCTCCAGATATTATATAAATTCATTTGTCTTCAGATGCCGATGGCTGTTGCCGCAGAGCTTATCCATGACCGCCAAGGCCTCTGAAAAGCTATTAAATTATCTTCTCGTCCCGTTTTCTTCCGGCAACCGCTCCGCGGAGATAGTTAATCGCTTCCTCGGTGGTGGCGCCCGGGGTGAACAGTTTGCTGACTCCCATCTTCTCCAGCGTCGCAACATCCTCATCGGGAATAATTCCGCCGCCGAAGAGAATAATATCGCCAGCGTTTTTTTCCTTCAGAAGATTCATTATCGCCGGGAAGAGGGTCATATGTGCGCCGGAAAGAATCGAAACGCCGATCGCGTCAACATCTTCCTGTATGGCGGCATTCACTATCATCTCCGGCGTCTGCCGCAAGCCGGTATAGATAACCTCGAATCCGGCGTCGCGGAAAGTGGCGGCGATCACCTTGATTCCCCGGTCATGGCCGTCAAGTCCCGGTTTTGCCAGAAGAACTCTGATTTTTTTGTTCATGAAATTAGTCTATTTAACATTCTTTCAATTTCAATCTGCCATGTCGAAACCGCACGGGTTTCGACCTACAACCAATTGAGGGTTTGATGAATCAAACCCCTACGATTTCGTTTATCAAAGAACTATATTATCGGCGGCTCGACATACTCTCCAAATATCGGCCGCAATGTATCTATAATCTCGCCCTCGGTTGTATATACGCGCACGCAATCCAGCATCGCTTTCAAGGTGTTGCCGTTCCCTTTGGCGGCGACCGCCAAATCGTCAAGCGTTCGTTTTACTTTGTCATTGTCGCGCTGGGTGCGAATTTTCTTCACAAAAGCAGTCTGCTCTTTTTCAACTGTTTCATCTATTTTCAAAATTGGAATTGTAATCTGCTCGTTGTCCATGACATAATCATTTACGCCGACAATAATCCGCTCTTTCTTTTCTATTTCTTTCTGATATCGATACGCCGCCTTGGCGATTTCGCGCTGGAAATACCCCTCTTCGATACCCTTTAGCACTCCGCCGCGACGGTCAATTTCGGCCAGATATTTTTCGGCATCTTCTTCCATTTTGTTGGTCAGCGCTTCAACAAAATATGAACCGGCCAGCGGGTCAATTGTATTGGCCACGCCGGTCTCGTGGGCTATAATCTGCTGAGTACGTAAGGCAATCAGGACGGCTTTCTCAGACGGCAGAGCGAGCGTCTCATCCATGGAGTTGGTATGGAGCGACTGTGTCCCGCCAAGTACTGCCGAAAGCCCCTCATAAGCGGTTCGGATAATATTGTTTTCAGGTTGCTGAGCCGTAAGAGAGCATCCGGCGGTCTGCGTATGAAAGCGAAGAAGCCAACTGCGTTCATCTTTGGCCTTATATTTTTCTTTCATCCTTTTGGCATAAATTCGCCGCGCCGCGCGGTATTTGGCAATTTCCTCAAAGAAATCCTGATGGGCATTGAAGAAAAACGACAGCCGGGGAGCGAATTTGTCGACATCCTGTCCATCGGCAATCGCCGCTTCGATATAAGTAAAGCCGTCGGCCAGTGTAAACGCCAGTTCCTGAGCGGCAGTCGAGCCGGCTTCACGAATATGATACCCTGAGATGGAAATAGTATTCCATTGCGGGACATGATCGGTACAGAAAGCCATCAAATCGGTAATCAGACGAATAGATGGCTTTGGAGGAAACACCCATTCTTTCTGGGCGATGTATTCTTTCAAAATATCATTCTGGAGCGTCCCGCGAAGTTTCTCAAATGGCGCTCCCTCTTTTTCGGCGACCGCCAGATACATTGCCAGAAGAATGGAAGCCGGCGCATTGATGGTCATCGAAGTCGAGACCTGGCCTACATTGATGCCGTCGAAAATAATTTCCATATCGGCCAGAGTATCCACCGCCACGCCGCATTTGCCGACTTCCCCAAGAGAACGAGGATGATCGCTATCATACCCCATCAGGGTCGGCAGGTCAAACGCCACGGACAGGCCGGTTTGGCCATGATTTAGAAGATAATGGTACCGCTCATTGGTCTGGCGGGGAGCGCCCATACCGGAAAATTGGCGCATCGTCCAGAAGCGACTGCGATACATGGTGTGATGAATCCCGCGGGTGTATGGGTATTCGGCGGGGAAACCGATCTTCTCATCGTAATTTATCCCTTCAATATCCTCAGGTGTATAGAGGTCCTTGACTTCCTCGCCTGAAATTGTAATAAACCGAGGGCGGGATTTCTGGCCGCGGAATTTTTTGGCGTTCTTATCCCAAGCTTGTTTTCTGGCTTTCATCTTATCAAGAAATTTATCATCAAACATAATTTGCTCCGGCCCAAAGACCTGTGCGCCTCCGGCTCATTAGTTATTGATAATAGTATATTTAGGCAAGAAAAGCAATAGGGGGGGAGTCAGACTTATTTACCCCTTTTTTGCCACGCCAATTTAGCGCAAGAGTCACAGCACAAAATGGCAACGGGTCAACTGAATGGCTCCGGCATCTTCTCTTAAGAAAGCCTTCATTCTCGAGCCCTTTGGCTATTTGATTAATAGGAGTCTATAGAAAGATGCTTCAGATCATCATTAAGCTTCAGAGATATTTGCACTTTTGACGAATCAAAACCGCTTGAGAGAAAACAGCCGTCTCCCTTGACATATCCCAAAGTCTTCAGATATCCGGCATAATTTTCCCCCAGAATCTTTAGGCCCGCCTTTTCCGGACATCGCAATCGCAGTTGGGAGTTTTTTCCATTGATATCCAATGAAACTTGAGGCTTCAAATCGCCTACTTTGAGATAGATATCTCCATTGTCGTCTTCTATTTTCAATTGTTCCAAAGGAATTGACTCCATGCTCAAGTTAATATCGGCGTCCTCGCCACGGCATTCCAACTTCAGCGGAGTCTCTTCAGAAAAATATATATTCCAATCCCGGCCGCTCCGTCTTCTATCGAAAACCAAGAATCCGCTTGCCCCCCCAAAGGCCCGACGCATCTTCACTCTTGCGACACCACTGGTTTTTTCAAATTCAATATTAGGTTTTCGGGAAAATCGCTCAAATCGACCCGATGCTAATCCTTCCCCGCCCCCATTTATATAAAGGTCGGCTCTCCCATGATCTATGTCGGCCTCAATCAGCTGTATTGAGGGATCGGCATTTTCGCTCCATCGGTAATTTGAAAAGAAATTGCGACTACTTCCTTCCGAGCCGGTCTGATAGGCGATGTATATCATGGCAAAAGCCAGCATCAGTGGAGACAGATAGGATACAAACTGAAGCGAGGTTTTCTGAAATATCTTCTCGATTCCAAAGGCAATAAGCAGAAGCGGCCACCATATTACAAGCTCCCACCAATATTCCCAGCTTAGAGCGCCGGTATTGTTCAAAATAAGCATCACACCCGCAATTATGAAAATAAGCCCCCACCTGAGACGGCTTGGTGTCATCATGCAACCTCCCCTTGATTGGCGATATTATCATGGTTTCTGCGGCCGAATCCGATCAGAAGAATAATTCCGAACAAAATCAAGAGTATTGGCCAGAATAGATGAAAATGAAACCACCAGAAAATATGTTCGAAAAGGAAAAATAGCCCAATCGCAATCAAGAGCAAGCCGGGGATAAATTTTACCCAAGTGGATGATGATTCTGTTATTTTTTGCGCCTGTTCGGATGGAGCGGCTTTGTCCAATATAGCCTGAAGAGGCTCTTTGGGCATCGCTATCCATGCGATTATATAGGCCAGCAGACCGACCCCATGGGCAAAGAAAAGAACTACCGTTATAATTCTTATGAGGGTCGGATCAATATTGAAATATTCTCCCAGTCCTCCGCACACTCCGGCAAACTTGCAATCAGTGCGGGATCGATAAAGTCGTTTATGCATCGTGACCTCCCGATTTTTCTTCGGTCAAAATTGTCTTCTAAGGATTGATTACGCAGGACTGGGGGAAAAGTTTTTTATTTTATGGAAGGCTCAAGCCGGTCGATATAATTCTGTATCAGTTTTGCCGTTTCAGAATCTCCCTTTTGGGCCATCTCCCTGAGTTTATCAAGCATGGCCTTTTTCTCTATTTTATCAGCCGAGTAGAATCCTGTGTTATAATAGGCCTCCGCAAGTTCGCAGATTATAGCGCTTAATGAATCTTCTGAAATCTCTCTCCTGCTTTTTGCGGTCGACTCCCGATAATGGGGCGAAAGAATATCGGCATAACGGGCTTCGAGATATTCCAATTTACGCCGCCACCGCATATAGATCTCAAGCGAGTCAACTCGCTCAGATTTTGATTCCGCCATATTCAATTGAATATCTCCCTTCGCCCGAAGACTATCTTCCAACCCTTGGACAATAGAAGCCGATAGGGGAACAAGTTGGATTTTCTCCTTATCAGCCATCACCCTTCTGTCAAGTTGAGCTTTGGCCTGCGGCGAAAAAGCCTGTTCCCGAGAAATTATGACCTTCCCCGACGCCTCATATTTGTCGTGAACAGAGCCGGTCTTTTCCTCCACTGCAGGTTTTATTCCCACTCGGGTCGTGTTTGGTTCATTTGATTCGATTATTGAAGCAGGGTAAGGCGGAGGAATGATTTTTGGCTCCCTAATTGATAGGGCTTTCTGAACGGGGGCATTTTCCTGCGATTCCGGCTTTTTGCTTTCGTCCCGTTGTCCCATCTGGATTTCGCCAGACTTCTGGGAAGCCCTTTCCATGTCCTTAACCTGCGTCGATTCCGGAATAGGCTGATTTATCTTTTGCGGCAGGAGCGCAGGGCCGTTATTTTTGAATTCTCGGGATTCATAAATGGAAATGAATGCGACCAGAGCTATTGATGCCGCTATTGCTGTCAGTTTGTAAATCCGGCTTTTGACGGATCGGTAAACATAATCTCTATATTGCTTGGATGGCGCCTTGACAATTTTATTCTGCAATGTTTTGACCTTATCAATTTTCTCCATGACAGCATCTTTTTGCTTTGTCCAGTATTCTTCTTCTCCGGAAAGCTCCAATTTCTTAGCCGTTCGCCCGAGCATCTGCAGATTTTGAAAATAGGTGGTACAATGATGGCAGATTTTTAGATGCCCTTCAACATGCCGCCTGTCTTCTTCATTAAGGCGGCCGTCAATAAGCCGACCAATCAGCGCTTTATATTTTTTGCAGTCCATATAACTATTATAGAGAATCTTTCAATAATTCAACCAATCTTTCTCGTGCCCGATGAAGTCTTGAATCAACCGTCCCGACTGAGATATTCAAATATTGGGCAATCTCCTCATAACTCATTTCTTCGAGAGTCCGCAAAATAAAAACTGATCGAAATTGAATTGGCAAGGCCATAATGGCTCCAAAAAGCCGCCGTTCATTTTCGCTTTCAATAAATTCATCCAGCGGATTTGAAAAGGATTCGGTCTTCTCAATCAGGCTATCATCAAGCTCCGATACCGGCTTTTCGCGCTCAGCCTTTTTTATCTGATTTAAAGCAAGGTTTCTGGCAATAGTCGCTATCCAAGGGTAAAATGGCTTTTCCGGCTGAAAATCATCCAGCGCCAGATACCCTTTCACAAATGCATCTTGCACAATATCCTCTGTCATATCTTTTCGCCCTAACATCGCCAGAATCAGTCTGAAAACCCTCTTCTGATATTTCAAGACCAGCTGTCCGTAGGCGTCCTTATTTCCGGCTTGAGCCAAGTCAATTAGCCGGCGGTCGTCCACCCCGCCTATCGTATTATTTACAGGTGAAGCGGCGTTATCTTCCCGAATTTTTTTGTCCATACAATGCTTTTTTGCGGCGCAGATAGCAGATATTGATAATAAGCCTTTCTATAATCAGGTTTTCAGGCCTAATGCTATTTTTGAGGTCAAAGTCTGCCGAAGCGATTAGTTCAATTGATTTTTCAAGTTGTGCATTATTAAACAGCCGGGTTTGGTCTCTGAATTTCCATTCGGTCCCCTTCTTGCGGGGGGGCAGAGGCTTATTATTACTGAGTAGATACAAATCAACGAAATGCTCACCTATCGAATATAGAAGTCCGGATGCTTTTCCTCCTTGCGCCAAAAGCATTCCGGCCATTTCCAATGCTTGAGAAAGGTTGCCTCTGACAATAGCATTGGTCAATTCATGAATCTCGAATGCCTGATAGTCAGAGCAGACCTTTGAAATATCTTCTTTCCGGATGCGTCCGCCACGACCGATATAATTGATGAGCTTATTCAACTCCTCAGTCAATCCTCCCGTGTCTCCGCCGCCGAGAATAACCAAGGCCTGAAGAGCCTCCGGATCAATCTGGATTTCCTGCTCTCTTAGAATAGAAAGTATCTTTTTTTCCGATTGAACCTCTGGTATCCGCTTGAATTCCACTGCCGCTGTCTTTTTGACAAGCAGCGCAAACGTTTTCGTTTTTTTCTCTGGGGTTTTTTCGGAGGGAGAGGATAAGATGACAATACGATTTGGGTCAGAGGGGGTTAAGAGGGATAGTATTTTCTCTATCTCGGCCGGGGAAAAAGACTGAATATCGGAAATTGTGAAAGCCTGTTTTTCGCCGATGAGGGGGAAAATAGAAAGAGCTGTCAGGATTTCGCCAAGGTCAAGCTTGCGCGCCGAAAGAGATGTATGGTTTGTGACCAACTGCGATTTTGGGAGGAATCGTCGTACAACAGCTTTTTCAGCCTCTTTTATCCGAAAGTCAGCTTTTCCGAAGAAATAGTAAACAGGGCGGAATTTATCCGATTCCAGCTCGCGATTGAGTTCGATTGGCGTCATAATGCCAATTTATCAGCAGGAGGGCCAAACTGTCAATCAAAAAGGGAATTGGTGGCGGGATTGTTTTTTTTGGGGACCCAACCGAGGCTGAAATTATATTTGTCCCGGTAATCCAGCGTCTTTTTCAGAAGGTCGGAAAATTCATAGCGGCAAACGGATTTCAGGTTGACCTGATTAATCAATTCAAGATTGTCGCCGTAAATTTTAATCTCCTTGCCTTCAAAAATTTTCTGATTTAACTCGACAAATTCAAGTAGGCTAAGAAGCGAGGCATACTCTGTATGCAATTCTTCGCCGGCAAAAGGGGCTTTGAATGCAATGCCGGCGGTAGGGATAGTGAAGCAGACCAGCATCTTACCCCGATGGCCATTGTTTTTCTCCGATTGAAAGGAGCCAAAGTAACATTCCATGTCTGGCTTTTGCGCAAAACCCATGCCCGTGACAAATGAAATAGCAGGAATTGTAAGATGGTGAATATTAAGAGCTTACGCTTGCCTCAAAAAGGGGCGGCGAGGAAAAATGAAACCAAATTCATAGCTTTGGCGCTCAGATTCAGAATTATGCCTGCGCCAAATTCATTTATTTCCACCTGCTATACTGCCGGATTGCGAAGCGGTCGGTCATTCCCGCGATGAAATCGGCGATAATTATTTCTGCTGGCTCTTTCTCCAATCTCAATTTGAATCTGCCGTGCAAGAGATGGGGATTTTGTCTGTACCGCGCAAAGAGCGTTTCGATGATCAATTGTGCCTCCACCGACATCTCCCGCATCCTCGGATGACGGTACATTTTTTCATTGAGATGCAATTTGAGCGATTCGATTTTTTTATGCATCGACTCCGATAATATGACCAGTTTCTCTTTGTAACCGCGGACAGCTTCAAGCGAGCCGATTTCATTTTGCACTATGTTGTCATTGCTATTTCTTATTAGGTCAGTTACCTGTTGGTCAACCAGCCGTCTAACAATGAAATGCCGACGAAGCCTCTGGTCGAGAATGGGGTGCGATTTCTCCGATTCCAAACGGGCTTCTCTCCAGATTGGAACTTTATCCATTTCATCCCAATCCAATATTCCCGACGAGAGCCCATCATCAACATCATGACTATTATAGGCAATGCTGTCAGCGATATCAACCAGCGCCGCCTCCAGAGTCGGCCTTTCTCCGAGAGGAAATTCCTCTTGATTGAAAGGAAGGCTGGTTGTTTCATGCTTCACTATTCCTTCACGCACTTCGTAGGTAAGATTAAGGCCCGGATGATCGGGATACCGTTTTTCCAGAAAATCAACTACTCTGAGCGATTGATGATTATGATTAAACCCGCCGAACTCAATCATCAGCGCATTGAGCGCATCCTCGCCGGAATGGCCAAAGGGAGTATGCCCTAAATCATGCGCCAGTGCGATCGCTTCGGCCAAATCTTCGTTGAGACCCAGCGCACGGGCAATTGTCCGGCTGATCTGGGCAACTTCCATGGTGTGAGTTAAGCGGGTGCGGTAATGATCCCCTTCATGGTTGACAAAGACCTGTGTCTTATATTCCATGCGCCGGAAAGCGGCGGAATGAATAACCCTGTCCCTGTCTCGCTGATAAACCGACCGAAGGGAATGCTCTTTCTGAGAATATTTTCTGCCGCGGCTCTTGGAAGAGAAGGCGGCATACGGAGCCAATATTTTTGATTCATAATTCTCAATCCGTTCCTCTGGAGATAGGTAAACCATAATTTTAAATCAGGTCATTATTTCTTTAGGGCCAATCCCAATGAAACATTATGGCTGAAACCGAGGGCCGGATGGTAAGAGGCGGCATAATTTAATATAATCTTTGAATAAGACACTTCCACACCTCCTGCATAAGTCAACGGATT
>CAZCFT010000023.1:0-30345 GCA_964498015.1 uncultured Ignavibacteriaceae bacterium | reverse complement strand
GGGTATTCGACGCGGGCAAACCACTCCAGTTCTATTTCCGAAAATACTGAATCCCGCTTTTTGCAATCGGAATAAAATTCCCAATCACCGGTTGAGAGAGTTTCGCCGCGGATTATCTTGTCGGCCATTTCTGCAAGACGATTGAAATCGGAGAAATGTTCGGTAACGCGAAGTTCGGCATAATCGCGGGCGGCCCAGGTAGAAATCAAGAACTGCCAGTCGGAGGCGACCAGAAGCATCAGCTCGCGCGCGGCCTGTTTCATTATATCGACCAGCTCACTATCGATTGAGCCTTTGTGGTATTCATAATGTCGAGCCAGCTCACACATCTTTTTCTCGGCTTCATAGATATGTTTCCAAGTCCACTCGTTATCCTGATTGAGCCATATATAATGATTTCCTCCCTCTCCCCAACTTCCCTCCGGGATAGAAACGACATCCCTCGGCTGAACCCGGTCGAGATGCTCGCTTAGGAAAGAGAGTTTTATTTCAGGGTCACGGCAGATTCTGGCAATTACCTGTTTGAGGAAAAACGGCCCTTCAAACCACCAGTGGCCGAATAATTCAGCATCATACGGCGCGACCAGAATCCCTGCCCGTTTAGCCGTATCATAATAGCCGCTAAGAATATCGTGGACTTTACCCGCAAAGTGGGCGGAATTTTCCGGAAGGCGCGCCATAGCGCCGTCCTTGAAATATTCTCCTTTATCCGCCAAATCAGATTTAGATGATGTCACCGCCCAGTAACGATGGCCGCCGGGAAATCGCTTTTTGTGAAAATCCAGATAGTGACCATCACCCGGGTACCCATGTTCACCAGACCAGACGAGAAGCCCGGTTTCAGGATCGCGGGTGAAAATAGCAACCGGCTTTTTCCCTTCAGGCGAGGAACTGACAAGATAGAGCTCTCGCGGAGTCTTGTCTTTGTCTTCATGGCGAGGATGGTATTGCGCCTCAAATTGCCCCCAGAGCCTTTTCAGGGCTTCGAATCTATCAATATAGACGCCAATCGTGCGCCCGCCTTTCAGTAAAGCGGTGTCAATAATAAAAAACTCCAGGCCATTTTCAGAGAGGAACTCATCAACCCCCTTTCGAGAATAGGCCTGCTGTTTTCCATCAATCGGGACGGGGGGAGCCCAATTGTATCTGGGCCGATAAGCGCATTCCGGCAACCAGATACCGCGTGGATTCTGTCCAAAATGCTTCTTATAATTTTTTACCGCCAGCTTTGTTTGAGCCTGTACTGTCTCATCACGCGATAATAATGGGAGATAGCCATGCGTGGCGCCGCAGGTCATTATTTCGAGATATTCCTGATCCTGAAGTCTCTTGAGTTCGCCCGGAATATCGCGGTTTATTCTATTAAAATGCTCCAGGGCGCTCTTAAAAAAGCTCTCCCAATAATGAGCATTTGTCAGCATATTTTGCTGGTTGTATTTGTAGAATTCCACGGCGTCTTTTCCGGCCGCTTCAATTTTCTGTTCAAGATATGATGTAAATTCGGCCTTGAATGAATCATCCGCTAATTGCTCGCAGAGCACCGGACTGATGTCGATGGTTAGCTTCGGCTTCAGACCTTCCGCCACAAGTTCGTCAAGAATGGAAATCAGCCGCAGGTAAGTCTCCCCCGCCGCTTCGGACAGCCAATCCATACCATGCGGCCAGCGTCCATGCGCCAGAACGTATGGCAGATGGGTATGCAAGACAAACGCAAAATATCCTTTAGTCATTAGTGTTTTTCTCCATCCGCTCCAGTAGAGCCAAATCCGATGCTTTTCCCTTGGAGACCGTCCGGTCCGCCGAAGATTTTGATCTCGCCAAATTGTTTTTCATATTTCTTGAGATTTTCGTCGAGTGTCTTCTGCAGTAGTTTGGCATGGGTCGGAGTCATGATTATTCTGGCCTGTATTCTTGTTTTCGGCGCCCCGGGCATGATACGGGCAAAATCCAAAATGATTTCGGTCGCCGAATGCGCAATCATGACCAGATTGGAATAAATCCCCTCGGCTTCTTTTTCGCCGATTTCGATATTGACCTGCTGAGGTTTGACTTCCATTTTTTATTGCCTCCCCGTCGGGCGCTTTGGCCTCTAACGGTATTCAACTTGTAAAACCATTTTCCTTTTTTTATATTGGCTGAAAGTTTAACGGAAACAGTTGAGTTAATCTCTCATGCCAATAAAGATTGACAGAATTAATAAGATATCGTCAAATTTGGGAAAATCAACAATATTAATTCTCGGCGATGTCATGCTCGATGAGTATCTCTATGGCTCGGTAACCAGAATTTCGCCGGAAGCGCCGGTTCCGGTGGTCGAAATCAATAATGAACAGTTGCGTCTGGGGGGGGCCGCAAATGTAGCCAATAATGTTAGGTCGCTCGGAGATGAGCCTATTTTGGTCGGAGTAATTGGAGAAGATGACGCTTCAATCAAACTCAGCCAGTTGCTGAAAGAAAAAGGAATTTCAAGGGATAATCTGATTGATGATTCGGAGCGGCGGACGACGATAAAAACTCGAATCATAGCTCATTCGCAACAGGTGGTCAGGGCAGACCGCGAGGATACTGACGAAATTTCTTCAGGCCTTGAAAAAAGGATTCTGGATAGATTTAATTCCGTCTCGGACAAAATTAGGGGCGTTATAATTTCTGACTATGGGAAAGGGGTGATTACCGCCTCGCTTCTGGAGAAAATTATTCCGGCTTGCAGAGAAGAAGGGATTTTCGTTGCGGTTGACCCGAAGGAGACTCATTTCTTTAATTATAGTAAAGTCTGCGTCATTACGCCCAATCATCATGAGGCGGGATTTGCGGCGGGACGAAGAATCAGGACGGATGATGATTTGAATTATGTCGGGAAATTTTTATTGGAGAAACTTCAGGCTGACTCGATTTTAATTACGCGCGGCGAAAGAGGGATGGCGTTATTTAATGCCAATGGCGAAGTTGATTATTTCCCGACCGTGGCAAAGAAAGTGTTCGATGTCACCGGCGCTGGAGACACAGTGATTGCATCGTTTGTTTCGGCCATCGCCGCTGGAGCGACATTGAAAGAGGCGGCGGTGATATCGAATTGCGCGGCGGGGGTGGTAGTAGGCGAGATTGGAACAGGGACCGTAAGCGCGGCAGTATTGACGGAGGAGCTGAAGAGGCATTTTGCGAACGGGGGATGAGTAAATGGTGAAGTCGAATGAAAAATCCCACCGCCCGTCAATGCCGGGTCTGAAAGACAAGCGGTGGGGCGCCAAGAAGTGGAATTCCGTCGGGAAATTCGCCTGCGGCGGACCGACGGCGCAGTAAATAAATGATCATTGCACGAAATAAAATCAAATCGCTGGCGGAAAATCTTCGGCGTAAACATAAGACCATAGTCTTCACCAATGGGGTGTTTGATATATTGCACTATGGGCATATAGATTATCTAACCAAGGCCAAAAAGCTTGGCGATATTCTGATTGTTGGGGTCAATACGGATAGTTCGGTCAGGAAATTCAAATCGAAAGATCGGCCGATACAGAATGAAAAAGATCGAGTTCGGATTTTGGCGGCGCTGAAGCCAGTCGATTATGTGGTTTTGTTCTCTGAAACCACGCCAGAGAATTTAATCAAATTGATTAAACCTGATATTCTGGTTAAGGGAGCGGATTATAAGATGTCCGAAATTGTCGGGGCGGAATTTGTGAAATCGTACGGGGGCGCAGTCAAGCGGATAAAATTGGTCAAGGGGCGGTCGACGACGGGGATAATAAAGAAATTGAATTTGTAGGGGTTTGATTTATCAAACCCTCCATAACCATGAATCATCAAACCCCCAATTTTAGCCGTCGCTCAATCCGATTGAAGGAGTACAACTATTCCCAACCAGGGGCCTATTTCGTGACAATATGCACAAAAGGTCAAGAATACAGCTTTGGTGAAATCATAAATGGGGTGATCGAGTTGTCTAAACTGGGCTCAATCGTTAGAGATTGTTGGCTGAAACTCCTAATTCATTTCAAATTTATCGAATTAGATGAATATGTTGTATTGCCTGATCATCTGCACGGAATTATCAACATTTTTGGTGATATTGACAAGGGTTTGATAAATCAAACCCCTACGAATCACGACTGGATTATGACTAAAGACTCTCAGGTGACATTGGGTAAAGTTATCAGACATTTTAAGGCCAAATCATCCAAGACGATTCATGATGCAGGATATCCGAATTTTCAATGGCAGAGAAACTATTATGAGCATATTATCCGAGATGAGCATGAGCTATCAGAAATTAGAAAATATATTATATCGAATCCCTATGACTGGGTATCGGAGAACAAGAAGCTGTGACCCATCAAGCAATCGTACCGAATTGTTACGGGGGTTTAATAAATTAAACCCCTACCAATGCAATATACGGATAAAATTGTGGACAAATATCTCCCCTAAAATTTCCGGCTGCCACGCTGAGTGATGGGGATGCCTTTTTTGCATAAGGGGCATTGGTCGGGGTCCCAGGCGTTGGCGGCAACGGTCGCGAGAGGTTTCAGAGGATAGTCGAATTTGACCTTGCCGCCGGAACGGTCGAGGAATATTCCGATCCCGACAATATGGGCATTATATGATTTGACCAAATCGATCAGTTCGAAAATAGATGTGCCGGTGGTAAGGACATCATCGACCAACAGCACGCGGGTGTTCGGCTCGACAAAAAACCCTCTTTTGAAAATCCTCCCCTTCCCTGTTTCAGCAGACTCGGCATAAATAGAATCGACACCGAGATATTTGGCGACCTCATAGGCGATGATCACACCTCCTGTCGTCGGCCCGACGACCAGTTGGATATTTTCTTTCTCGAACAGTCTGGCCATTTCAATGCAGACTCTCTCGCAGAGGCGGGGACGTTTGAGGATCATGAATTTTTCGTAGTAAATGTCGCTGTGTTTGCCCGAAGTCAGCTTAAAATGCCCTTCCAGAAGGGCATCGGACTCTTTGAAAATATCGAGAATATCTTGTCCGTGCATTACAATTAATCCCCCGTAATAATAGCTACAGCGGCGGCCATCTGGCGTTCATGGGTGATCGATATTTTGATTTCCTTGTCCATCAGTCTCTCGCGGATTTCATCGTCAAGATGGACATACGGCTTCCCGTATAAATCATTGAGTATCTGGATTTGTCTGAAAAAAATGCGCTGTTCAAAAAATGCCCCCAGCGTCTTCATGACGGCCTCCTTAGCGGCAAAGCGCCCACATAGGAATTGGACTTTGTTGAATTTCCCTTGATATATTTCCGTTTCCTCTTCGCCCAGAATTTTCTCGGCAAATTTGGTCCCCCACTGCTCCAGAGCTTTCTTGACCCGATTAGTCTCGATAAGGTCGATACCTACTGAATAAATCATATTAAGATTACCTCATTCCCTTCCGAAAATAATATTAGAATCAGCATTATTACATAAGATAAGTTTTTGAAAACATTTTTGCAACAAAACGAGAAATTTGGTTGCGTTGGGGATTTGTAAGGAATAAATTAGAAGCAGAGAAAAATGAGTTGGAGAGGGTTTTAATTTTGAAAAATCTCTAACAACTCAATAATGAAGGTCGTCTCTTCGATGGTTGCGCGTACGCCGTGACCCACCTTCGGGTGGTAGCGAAAGCAAAAAACCGGAAGCGGCTGTAAAAACCCTTTACCGTAAGGAATTGAGGAGTTTTTTCAAATAAATTTCCCTCTCCATTTTATTTTAAATCCTGCAGGCGGGGCCCTGGGGTGGACGAAAGGAATTTGATCTTCGAAATCTTCGAATAAATTGATAGAGGGGCGAGAAAAATCATCCCGTTATTGCGGATTGAATCTTCTTTTCTATTTCAACTGAATCACAGTTCCGATTGGTCAAGACAAAATAGCATTCATATCCGGCAGATAACAAATAGAGCCTTCCATGCTCCACCGCATAGATGCCGCCCTCCCTTTTGCCACCCGGGAGACGCTGGAATATTTCAATCAGCTCGCGAAGATTTCTGAAAATAGCGGAGAATTTTTTTCTGAATTCCTCGGAAATTGATTCTGATTCAAATTCGCCATTATTATCAATACGGAACACCTTTTCGATTTCAGCTATTCCTCTCAGGCGATCGAGAAGCGATCGAGCCGTTTGGATCGGAGCGGGGGCGGGCCGGCGATGTGTCTGTATGTAGGTTTCGAAATCCTCGCTATCAACTATTTCAAGGACGTGCGAGTGCTGTTGGCAAAGCAGACCTTCGACCTTCAGCATATCTTCCTGCGAGGATATCGGCAATCCCAGTTCCTGTTCAATTTTATGGACGACTTTCCCACCGTTGAAGACTGATGTGGTAAGGCGGGGGTTGGGACGACAGGCGTACTCCGTCTGTATCTGGAGTTCCATTGAACCTCTTACAATGCGAGAGGTTCTTCCAGCGGGAATATAATCTATTTGTGCCATAATAACTTCGGGCGGATCAGTCTGTTGCCCGCCCTGAAGTTATATCGGCAAAATCAGCACTTAGAATAACCGCAACTTCGGCAGACAATGCAACCGCCGTCATGTTCGATGCGAGCCTTGCAATCGGGGCAGAATTCCGCTGACAAGTCCAGTTCCTTCTCTATCTTTCTTCCGTTGCCAAAATGCTTGTGAAGGACCTGAGCGATGGCATCCGGGATCGAAGAAATCAAACCGCCCCGGCCGAAAACAGGAGAAGCTCCCCCGATTCCTTTCAACTGCTCTATGACCATTTCGACCGGCACTCCCGAGCGGAAGGATAGCGAAATCAGGCGGCAGATCGCCTCAGTATCCGCCATAGTTGAATAACCGGATTTGCCTATTTGAGCGAAAACCTCAAAGGGTTTGTCGTCAAGCATGTTGACAGTCACATAAAGATTCCCGTAACCGGTTTTTATTTTTTGAGTCACACCCTGCAGAACTTCGGGACGATCCTTAACTTTAGGAGCGGAACCTTTTGCTCCAGACGGCTCGGTATGCTTCGGGGTCGCCCCGGTCGTCAATACCTGCTCAGCACGGCTTCCGTCGCGGTAAATGGTTATCCCCTTGCATCCCAGCTTATAGGCCAACATATAGGCTATTCGAACATCTTCTTCGGTCGCATCTTTAGATAGGTTAATCGTCTTTGAAACTGCATTATCGGTGAATTTTTGGAAAGCGGCCTGCATCCGGACATGCCATTCGGGGGAGACATCGTGGGAAGTAACAAAAATCCGTTTGACATCATCCGGAATCTCATCAAATTCAGCGATAGAATTCGATCCGGCAATTCGTTCCATCAACTCTGCCGAATAGACTCCGCGTGTTTTGGCGACCCTTTCAAAGTAGGGGTTCACCTCAACCAATTTTGTCTTGTCCATGACCGTACGGACATAGGAAATCGCAAAAAGCGGTTCGATACCGGATGAGCATCCGGCGATAATCGAAATAGTACCGGTCGGGGCGATAGTTGTGACAGTGGAATTTCTCATACGAGGGCCGGTTCCCTCTCTGAAAAAGCTCGATTTCTCCCAGTGAGGGAACAGGCCGCGAGTTGCGCCCAATCTTTGTGATTCGTCATAACTGACATTTTTTATTCGGGACATCAATCTGTCGGCAAGGTCCAACGCATCCTGCGAGTCAAAAGGAATATTGAGAAGAATCAGCATATCCGCCCAACCCATGACTCCCAGCCCGATCTTGCGATTTTCTTTCGTATGCAAATCTATCTCAGGGAGCGGGTATTTGTTGGCCTCAATGACATTATCAAGGAAATGAACAGAAAGACGGACTGTCTTGTCCAATTTGTCCCAGTCTATTTCGTAACGGGATAGCTCATGGGGTGAATTGAAATCAACGACGGCTCTCAGCATTTTGCTCAAGTTAATCGAACCCAGGTTACAGCTCTCATAGGGAAGAAGCGGCTGTTCGCCACAAGGGTTGGTGGATTCGTATAATCCGACCTTGGCAACCGGATTTCCCTCATTCATGCGGTCGATAAACATCACTCCCGGTTCGCCGGTCTTGTGAGCATGCGCGATAATTTTGTCCAAAACCTCGCGGGCCTCAAGATAGGCCGGTTTGCCGTCCTTGACATACACGGAGCCGGTGCGAGGGTCCATTAGCTCGTACTTACCGCCGGCTTCCGCCGCCCGCATAAACGCATCAGTGATGGCAACGGAAATATTGAAATTGGTCAATTCGTTTAAGTCGTCTTTACAGGAGATAAAATCGAGAATATCGGGATGGTCAACCCGCAAGATTCCCATGTTGGCGCCGCGTCTGGTCCCCCCCTGCTTGACAGCTTCCGTGGCAGAGTTGATGACGCGCATAAATGAAATAGGGCCTGAGGCGACGCCAGAAGTTGAGGCTACGACCGCATCTTTGGGTCTCAATCGAGAAAATGAAAAACCGGTGCCGCCGCCGGATTTGTGAATCAAAGCGGTATGCTTAACGGCATCAAAGATTGACTCCATCGAATCTTCGATGGGTAGCACAAAACAGGCGGAAAGCTGGCCGAGAGGACGTCCGGCGTTCATAAGCGTAGGGGAATTCGGCAGGAATTCCAACCCATACATCATACTATAGAATTTGTCCTCGGTATCTTTGACTTCATCAACAGTGGCGCCATAGCTTTTATCCGGCTCGGCAATAGCATGAGCTACCCGGCGGAAAAGCTCTCCGGGCGATTCAACTATTTTCCCCTTATCATCTCTTTTGAGATACCGTCTCTCAAGAACCTTTATGGAGTTTTCACTCAACTCATGTCTTTTATCATCTTCCATGATGACCTCCTAAGATTCCATTTTTTTCAAAGAAGCTGAATTTGTTTTCTTATCAATCATAAAGTCGTGAAACACTATCGGAGTTTCCTTCATTAAGATTTCGAGCATAATCATACAAATTTGCCTTATCTCCCAATGCGCCCGCGGATGACAGCGAACTTCGAAGATATGCCTATATTCTCTTAAATTCGCCGAAATAACTATCTCCGAAGTCGTTCCGTTGGGCAGAATATATCGGGCATCTTCCTTGGGCGTTCCGGCCTTTACCATCTCGGAATAAATCCGTTCGCACTCAGCCGCCATTTCCATATATCGGTCTTTGAATCCGCTTTGTTCAATTGTGGCCGGCAAAACAACATCAAAATTCCTGACTTTTCCGTACTCAACATATCGCTGGGATTCCTGCGAAGGCGACATTAATCTGTGCCGAACCAATTCATGCGTAAACACCCGTGAGCCGCCCTTTATTCTGAACGTAGCGAAGGCGTGCTCAAGAACCGAATGATGCCCTTTCTGGATTATCTTCTTTATCAATTCCTCAGTCGAGGATGGCGGGTTAAATCTATGAAAGGATAAATAGCAAGTGCGACATGCCAGCTCGATCACCTGCTCGGCATTGGGCGTAATAGCCATCAATTCCACCGATGGTTTGGCAATTAGATTATCATGCATTTCATTTACCTGACCGATTCTGGCTCTATCCATATGAATTTAACCTTTTTTCTATCCGACAGTGTCACTTTTTTCAATGTCAACCCCTTTTTCGGGGTAAATAATTCCTTCTCCCATTCAATTAGGGTCTCTATTTCTAAGCCCTGCAACAACTTACAGTCAACGGTCTGACAGCGAGAAGGGCGTCAGACATTTTTTTTGGCCGACTGCTACTTTAAGATAATTACGAAATCAAGTCAATATAAAATTTGACTTTTTCATAAATAAATCACAATATATTGTATCTCAATGTCTTGGACAGCCGTTATTTTGTGCCAGAGGGATTAAATAACGCTTCCATCCCAATAGAAATCAATCGACAAAGATCCCGTTTAAGAAAATCATACTGCTGGGAGCGTTGAAAAACCAATCTTCCTGCAGTAGCAGTGACTTGTGAATTCGTAACGGATGATAAGTTATTTGTCGAGGGGTGATTTGCGAATGCCGCTTGGCAGGCAAACTAACAGAAGTCCGGCTACTCGATGAAATGGTTGCTTATCGCTGAGCATGCAACATAATCACTATCAATTCAGTCCAATAAAGAAGAGCCATAATTCGGGTCAGCGGAAAGAGCAAATATAGATATGATTTTTGGTTTAAAGATGTAAATCAGAAAGGGCTTGACACGCTCCAAATATTTACGGATTTTTCTATCAGAAAGATCGGAGTATTAAACAGATTTGGAGGCCGGCATAAATGAAACTAAGCGCTCTTGAAAAGAATGGTGTTGTGGTTCTGGAGCCGAAAGGGAAAATCATGGGCGGCCCCGACGCAACTATCCTGCATGACAAGCTTCACGAATTCATTGAAAATGGCAAGAAGAAGGTTGTCATTGATATGGCCAAGGTGGAATGGATGAATTCCACCGGACTTGGTATCCTCATTTCCGGCCTGATAACTCTTCGGAACAATCGGGGAGAGTTGCGGCTGGCCAACGTGACAGGCAAAATTCAATCGCTGTTGACGATTACTAAATTGATTACGGCATTTGAAGCGTTTGATTCGGTCGAGGATGCTGTCAAGTCATTTCAGGACTAATTTTTAGAGAGGCTTGTGATTCAGGGTAGGTTGTGCTTCAACCTGCCCTTTTTTTTAGAATGGAAAGCAAAATGAAAAAACCAACAATTATCGGGAACAGCATTAGAATCCCATCTTCTCAAGACTATTTGGTTGATATTGACAGCTTCCTCGAAGGGATACTTAGAGGGTATGGCATGGGGGAATCGACCATAGCCGATATTGCGATTTCTGTCACGGAAATTGTGAATAACAGCATTATTCATGGGAATAAATCGGACATCCGTAAGGAAGTTTCGGTTTCGATTGCGAAAAGGAATTCTGAAATTGAGATAACTATCACTGACCAAGGGGAAGGTTTTGACCCGACGGCTGTCGAAAATCCGGTAGAGGATAAAAACCTCATGCGCGAGGTTGGCCGGGGTATTTTCATAGTGAAATCACTCATGGATAGTGTCACGATTGACGCCAAGAAACATAAGGGAACCCAAGTCATATTGACCAAGCGCATTTGAGCAATCTGGACCAATCGATTTCGATATGGATCTTTTCCATAGTATCATAACGGCCATATACTTCGCCTTTGGGGGAGCTCTCGTATTTTTTGCTTATACGATAATGAGAGGGCGTTTCTCCAATCGCCTGAACAGAATCGCCGGCATGATGCTTTTCTTTGCGGCTCTGGGGTCGGTGTTTATGGCTCTGGGTAGTATAGTCAGGCCTAATGTCTCGGCTGAATCTCCCTTTGAAGAGTCCTTTCTCTATAATTTGCTTTACATTTGGGAATTATTCTTTCCAATGTTTCTTCTATTTTCATGGGTTTTTCCTTCGGACCGTCTTTCAAATCCGAAATTTCGTAAATGGCGCTATCTAATTTTTCTTCCCCATATATTCCACATCCTGCTCGTCGTCGCTTTTCGCAATCCGGATAAGCTTTTTAATCTGTTGGAGATGGACTCCGGAGAGGGATTCATCGCTCTCGTCCTCAAGCCGCTTTCTTATATTCTTAAATTTGTGGCCCTTGGGTTTAGCCTGCTTATTCATTCGCAGGAGACATTATTTTCAATTGTTAATCTATTATATGTTGGTCTCGCAATCTATTTTATTTTTCGCGGCAGGAAATTGATTGCCAATCTTATATTGAGGAACCAGTCAAATATGATTATCTGGGGGATATCGTTGGCTGTAGCCCTTTATTCAGGCGCTTTCCTGGTCCCGCAGATATTCACATTTGAGATTCCTGAAATTCTGAGCGCCGGATTACTGATTATCGCCCTGATAGTGGGGGGAGGGTCGATAGGGTGGTCAATCGTCAGATATCAATTCCTTGATGTGAGTGTTATTGTCCGCCAGTCGCTGGTTTATACTATCTCATCGGCCATTCTGGTGGGGCTTTATATACTAATGGTAGGAGAAGCCGACAAGCTGATAACAACGGTATTTGGATCGAAAACAAATATCGCCAACATTGTCTTTATTATTCTGGCCCTGGCGCTTTTTCAACCAATCAATATCCAGCTGGACAATTTGATTAAAAGGCTTTTTCTTGGGAATCGCACCGATTATCGCAACGTGATGGAAATACTCTCCAGAAGGTTAATTTCGGTTTTTCAACCGGAACAGATCCGAAGTATGATCGAGAAGACTCTGACATCAACCTTGCTGGTTGATCGAATATATTTTGTGCTCTTTGATGATTCGCTTAATGAGTATGCTTTATTGCCATCGCCCGATTATCCCGAAAAAATAGTTATTGAAAGAGAGGATTTATATCTCGGCGGAGTAGGTCAGCTTGAGGCGCCAGCCATGACCGACAGGTTGTCAGTTTATCGTAGAGGAAGTCGACTGGCTGGAGAAATGGAAAAGAGGCGAGTCCAGCTTATTCTCCCCCTAAAAGACGCCAATCATCTTCTTGGCTTCTTAGCTCTTACCGAAAAAGCCTCAGGGTTCCGCTATAACGCTGAGGATATAAGCATGCTCGGTGTCATGTCCAATCAACTGGTGACCGTTCTCACTAATGCGCGTCTTTACGCCGATTCTCTGGAAAAACATAGATTGGATGAAGAAATAACGATGGCGCGGCAAATTCAGCTTGACCTGCTTCCGAAATGCCCGCCTCGTTCTGAAATCTTCGACATTTGCGCCTTTTCCCTGCCGTCGCGCATTATTGGAGGGGATTTTTATGATTTCATCTACAAGAAGGATGGTAGTTTCGGCATTGTCATAGCGGATGCTTCAGGCAAAGGGATGCCGGCGGCTTTGTTGGTAACGCAGATTCAGGCGATTTTGCGTTCGGAGGTCGGCAATAACGCCCAAATCGCGCAGATATTGTATAATGTCAATAAGCATATTGTTGAATCAACGTCATCAGAGAGATTCGCCACGCTTTTCTATGGAGAGTTTGACCCGGAGACTTGCGAATTCAAATATGCAAATGCCGGACATAATTACCCCATCCTTGTGCGCGCCGACGGGAGTCATGAGACCCTTACCCGCGGCGGGATAGCGCTTGGGGCATTTCCTGAGGCAAAATATCAGGAAGACTTGGTACGTCTTGGAAAAGAGGATATGCTCTTTTTCTACACGGACGGATTGTCGGAGGCCCAAAACCATGAGGAAGAGGAATTCGGCGAAAAAAGGATTTTGGAATATATACTCCACAATAGGAAGCTCAATTCAGAGGAAATTATGGATGGGATACTGGCGGATGTACGTAGATTTGATGTGACTGACCCGCCTCGGGATGATACTACTCTGATTGTAATGAAAGTTATGAAAGGAAATCATTGAATGGAGAGAAGGGCTTTCGACGAGAAGAAATTGACAGAACGAAAAGTTAATTTTTCGGGATATAAGTATTGCCCGATATGTGGTAGTCACATGGAGAAAAAGACTATCGATTCAATAGTTCGATTGCAATGCAGTAGTCTCACATGCGATTTTATTTATTATCATAATCCTATTCCGGCCGCGGGAGCGCTTATAACAAATGACAAGAAGGTTTTGCTGGTGAAAAGGGCAAGGGAGCCTCGCCTCGGATGGTGGTGTATTCCGGCCGGCTTCATGGAGTGGTCAGAACATCCAAGCATGACGGCTGTAAGAGAAGTGGAGGAAGAAACAGGGCTCAGGATAAGACTGGATTCGCTTTTTGAGGTGTACTCAGGGAGCGACGATCCTCGCACCAATGCGGTATTGATATTATATCTGGCCACCATCATCGACGGAACCTTGCAGGCCGGTGACGATGCCGAGGAAGTGCGATATTTTTCTTTTGATGAGCTACCGGAGAAGATCGCCTTTGAATCCAACCGTCAAGCCCTGGCCGACTACAGAAAGAAAATACTAAATAGGGACTAAACGAAACATTATCAGAGATTTATTCGTAAAATTTGATTATAATTATGCGGATTAAATCAGCGATGGATGGAGAGGAATAAGAATGGCCAAGGAAGCCCGTATATTGATAACAATTATTATTTTTCTTCTGGCGCCCGGCGTCTTTGCCGCTGATATGGAAAGTAATCCATCCTATTTTTTCAAGATTTCTCTTTCCCATAATGACGTCCTTCTGACAATAGCCGGCGCCGATTCAAGCGAGTCAAAGACGATCGACGGCAGGAATATCAAGAAGAGCAATGAGGATATCAGCATCAATGGCGCGCCATTTCTAAGCCGGGACGGCTTTTATTTCGGCGGCAAATTATATCCAATAGATTCGATCGACAGAGTTCGCCTTGAGATTAACGGCGATGGAAAAAGCGACATTTATTTCCTCAGGAAATTATTTACAACTGAGAAACGATTCCGAGCGCGCCGACAGAACGAGATTTCTATTATGGAAAATATAGCAATAGGAAGCGACCGCTTTGTTCGGGGCTCAGTGGTCAGTCTATGGGCGGATATAAAAGTTGACGGCGAGGTCAATGAGGATGTTATTGCCATTTTTGGAAATATCACTGTCGGCGAAAATGCGGTCATTCGAGGGAATTTGGCGGCTGTCAATGGAACGATTGACGTTTCGCCCAAGGCTACCGTATATGGCTCCATTCAATCGCCGGCAAAGAAGAATCGATATCGTCTGGATCGCTGGAAACGGTGGTATCGAAAAGATAAGTACTTCTCCCCTATCGCGAAATTTTACTATAATCGGATAGACGGCGCCACGCCCTATTTGGGAGTAAGTTTTCTTGACGAAGATTCCATTCTTCCGGAAATCAATGTTTATGCCGGATATGGCTTCGAATCGAAAAGGTGGCGTTATCATATCGGACTGGAAAAGACATTTCTTAAAACCACTCCCCTGACATTTGGCGGCTCCGTTTATCGAAGATTGGCATCGAATGATGATTGGATAGTTTCTCCGTCGGAAAACAGCGCTTTCGCCTTACTGGCCACCGAGGATTTCATGGATTATTTTGAAGCTGACGGCGGGTATGGTTTTGGCCGTGTCAAATTTTTCAATACGCTGAGCCTCGAGACCGGAATCCTTTCGGAAAAATATAAGTGGTTGAATGCCCATCGCGAGCTTTGGTCCTTATTTGGCGGCCAAAAAAGATTCCCAGAGAATTTTTCAACGGTTGACGGGGCCTATCGCGATACCGGAATCGGAGAAATCGACTCAAGAGAGATGACCTCATCCGTCACAAGGATTAAGTATAGTTCTCGCAAATCGGACGAATTATTCAAGTCGTCTTTCTGGGACGGATGGGCAGAACTGGAAATTGCCCCCGACAGGTGGAACAAGAATTTCGACTTTACAAAATTCATACTCTCATTGAGCCGACACCAAAGCTTTGGAAAAGAATCGGGCTTGATGGTCAGAGCGGTATATGGCGGCTCGGACGGACACCTGCCTCTCCAGCGCAGGTATTTTCTCGGCGGATTAGGGACCCTTCAGGGGTATTACCACAAAGAGTATGTGGGGAATAAATTCTGGTTTGGAGAAATGGAGTATGGCATCCAATTCCCGCATTCCGACATGATCGGGTGGGCATTCTACGAAGTTGGGCAAATTGCCTCTGATGCCGAAAAGCTGGAGGACAGTGAGATGAAGCATTCTCTCGGAATCGGCATTTCTCTAAGCGAAGAGATAAGGCTGAATATCGCCCGGAGGTTGGATCGCTCCGATGTTTCGCCGAGAATCTATGTAAGGCTGGAGCATCTTTTCTGATCCTTATTCAAGAAGGCTGATTAAAGCCCACGGTTTTAAGATGAATTAAGGGCAAAAGGGGGTTGTTTCGCCTATTTGGGTCGATGACAATTCTTGACAAGATTTGCGTGAGACGAAATCCGGTTCGTCCTTAAGGAAGCGCACATATCTGCCGATACCCTAATAAGATAATGTAGAAGTTCTCGGAAGTTTTGTCGCAAAGGCAACGACTTGCAATGCAGTAGGTTTAAACCCATGCGGTTATGGCACGGTGTCCAACCCGCCGGGGCGCTTGAGCCAAAAGAACTGAAGTGACAATAACTTTGAGAAGCGCTATAGAATTGGTGGTCAAATATGATATCAAATGATGAAGTAACCGTCCAGTTTTCCACCGGCAATATCCCCAATATGCCGGGCAAAGGTTCTGTCGCAGATACTCAGCGAATAAAGCTGAGTGATACGGGCAATATCCTGGCTCAAATGGATGCCGCCCTCGATGAAATCGCGGAAAGCAATCCACGGATAGAGTCGGAATCGGCATCATCGACAAAGACATTGGAGGACATAAAATCCATAATGGAAGTTTCGCTGGCCATAAATTCATCTCTTGTCCTCGATGATGTCCTTCAGATTGTCATGCAAAAGGCGATTGAGCTTCTCTCTGCCGAGAGAGGTTTCATAATGTTGCTCGATGAAAAGGGCCAGCTTCAGTTCAAGACCGCCTATAATCTCTGCAAGGAATCGTTGATGGAGGAGGATTTCAGAATCTCCAATTCCATTGTTTATCGGGTGGCGGCCACCGGGAAATCAGTTTATACTTCCGATGCGCAATCCGACGAGAGATACGTCAATCAAAGGTCAATTCTGGAATTGCATCTTCGCTCGATTATGTGTGTGCCGTTGAAGATCAAGAATAATGTTATTGGCGTCATATACCTTGATAATTCTTCACAGGCGAAATTGTTTCTTAAATCCGATCTTTACTTATTTGAGTTGATGGCACAGCAGGCGGCTCACGCCATTCAGAACGCAACTCTGTACTATAATCTGCTCGACCTGAAGGAATATAATGAAAAAGTCGTAAACAATTCGCCGGTCGGCATCATAGTGATAGATTCGGGATACAACCTGGTATCAATCAACGATTCGGCGCTGGCGACTTTCGAGAAGAATAAGGACTCCGTAAAACTGCTTCACCAGAGCGACATTCCAACCCGTTTCTTTGAACTCGTTCCGGAAAGCGAGGCCGGCCGATGGCGACAGATGCTGGAAGCTCCTTTGACAACAAGCCAACCCTTTGAGGATTCGCGATACTTCCACAAGACCGCTTACGAAGAGAAGGTTTTTTCGATAAAGATCTCCCCTCTGAAAAGGCTCCCTAATGGCGGCGACGGATTGATATTGGTTATTGAGGATATCACCGAAAAAGTCATAATGGAAAAATATGTAATTCTCTCCGAGAAATTGGTAGCGCGGGGCGAGATGGCCGCTTCCATCGGACATGAGCTGAATAACTATCTGGCCATTATTGCCAATAATGCCGAGCTTCTTTCATTAAATCTCCAAAGAAACCAGCCTGAGAAGGCTAACTTCAATTCTCAGCAGATTGTCGAAAGTATTTCCAAAATGAAGCGTTTTACCGACGGGCTGATGGATTTCTCAAAGCTCGAGACAGAAGTGGTAAGCTATGATATACGTCATCTTATCGAGGATCTGCTTTTCTCCTTGAAAGCTCAGGCCCGTTTCAAGAAAAATATAATATCAGTGGAATTGGAAAACGACCTTCCCAATATCCAGATTGATGTAGGCCAGATACAGCAGGTGTTGATGAATGTTCTCAATAATGCCGCGGATGCTCTCGAACAAAGAGCTATGATGGAAGAAGCCAAAGGAAATCACAGTTTCACCAGAAAAATCGACATGCGGTCCGGTTACGACGAATCGCTCGCATCGGTCAAAATATCAATTTCCGATAACGGTGCAGGCATCCCTCAAGATTCCCTGCGAAAGCTTTTCACCGCGCACTACACTACAAAAGAAAATGGTCATGGTCTGGGACTCGCAAATTGCAGAAAGATTATTAAGAACCACCATGGCGAAATCACCGTGGAATCAAAAGTGAATGAAGGGACAACTTTCACAATTATTCTGCCAAAGGAACAGACCGAAAAGATAAAGTAAATGGACTCCTTCCCTGTCGCTCCCCGCGGCTATAAGATAGTCCGCTTCCTGGGAAGCGGAGGAACAGCCAATGTCTATCTGGCTTGCCGCCCGGCAGACCATCGGCAAGTGGCTCTCAAATTTCCGCTGGATTCTTCGCCGGAATCAAAAGATACTTTCGTCGAACTTATCAAGAGAGAATTTGAGCTGGTCAATAAGCTCAGCTATCCCGGCTTGACAAGGGTATTTGAGCTTTCCGATGATTTGGAGAAGAATCCCTTCTTGTCCATGGAATATTGCCCCGGGAAAACCTTGGATAATATCGGTCAAATAAAAGACATAAAGAATTTGGCGAATATTATTTCGGCAATAAGTATCAATCTATACTATTTGCAGTTGATCGGTCTCTTTCATGGGGATCTAAAGCCGCAGAATATATTTCTCCCCGGCGACCCGCTTGCATTTTCAAGGAACAGGCTTACGTATGCCAAAATCTCCGATTTTTCGCTGGCATTGAAAGCAGACGAAGGTATTTCTGCGCGACTGGGAGTGGGGACGGTAGGATATATAGCTCCGGAGACGATTGAAGGTAATACTCTCACTCATAAATCCGACATTTTTGCTTTGGGGATTATGGTGTATCTGTTGGCGACAGGGAAACACCCTTTCTTCGATAATGAATCCGATCCGGTCAGAATCAATTCCATGATTAAAGAATATAATCCGGAATCTCCCCGCAGATTAAGTGGAGATATTCCCGAGGAATTGGCAAATCTCATTCTCTCGATGTTAGCCAAAAAGCCGGAGGATCGCCCGCTGGACGGCTTCGCTATTTGCCAGACGCTGGAGGAAATTGGAGCTGATTATCCTTATAAGCTTGCTATCAGGCCAAAACATATTCTTGAGGCACACCAGAAGGACACCAACGTATTCAGTCTCAACAATGCGCCTTTCAAAATCAATGAAAGGGCAAGCGATAGATTCATCGACTATTCCGGCGAAAATCACGGCTGGCTGAGAAGCATCCTGGAAATAAATTTTTCGGCACAAAGGTTAGGCTGGGATGATGGGCATTTGATATTTGGGGAAAAGAGCAATCAAATCATCTGGCCGCGAAGGATGCAGAACTGGGTAAAGAAATCATATAACACTCTATCTTATTCTCAAAAAAAGACGGCCATTTTAGCATCTCTTGCCGGAGGAACTGATAACGTTGAAAAGATTGGCATAATAGATAAAGATGCTGATAACAAATATCTGATCCGGCCCTTATTGTATCTGGTTAGACAAAATCTCTCAAAGAGTTCTGTCAGACGCTTTTCCAATCTTATGGCAAAGATGGCTCTGAGTCGTCAGAATAATATACTGTTGGCGGCAAAGCTTTATATTCAGGGGGAAAATCTGCAGGATGGATACACGGTGATATTGGATGCGGCAAATGATGTGATAAACCAGAATGAATATGCCTGCGCAATAGAACTGCTCAACGATTTGGAACATCTATGTCGGAGTGAAAATGATTATAACCGGCTGAAATTTGTCATGATGAAGAAGGCCGACTCTTATAAGCAAATTGGGGATGCCTGCAAAGCCGAAGGGATTTATCTGAAAATAATCGAGCTTTATCATAATTCACCGCCCGATAAATTGCTTGGTGAGACATATAAAGACCTCGGCGATTTATATAAGATCAAGCAGGATTATGAGGCCGGAATATCGGCATTAGAGAAGGCGGAAAGGATATATTCTGAAATCGGGGATCAATTGGAGCTCTCACATACATTGAATAACATTGGGAATATATATAGCGTCAATAATCAATTAGAGAGAGCATCTGTCTATTTCAGAAAAGCCCTGAGAATGCAGAAGAGGCTTGGGGCAATTAAAGATGTTGCCTCCACCTTAAACAACATAGGGGTTTTGTACTATATGCGGGGAAGATGGGATCGAATCATCAAAATACTCAAATTATCCCTTCTTCTCAATCGAGAAATCGGCAATTCCCTTGAGATCGGCCGAGTCTTAAATAATCTGGGCTCAGCGTATTTCGAGATGGGAGCTTTTGACGAAGCCTTGGGATGCCTTAAGGAATCTCTCAGTATAAATAGAAAAATTGGAAACCAGAAGGAACTCCTATTCAATTATGAAAACCTTGCGCAAGTGATGATTGCCGCGGGGACTCTAAGAGAAGCAATTCAGTTTCTCAAAGACGGGATGAGTCTCTCGTCAGAGATAGCCGACTTGCCGCATCTTACTAATTTCACGGGAAATATGGCGATTGTCTTGAAGCGAATGGGGTATTACGGAAGGGCCGCGGAAAATCTCGATAAGGCAATAAAGGCCGGCGATAAGCTTGCCGACAGGCGCGACCTTTTGATCTGGCAGGTTACGTTGGCCGACTTGCATTTCCGTCTCAATCAGTCTGGAAAGGCCGCCCTGGAATTGCAGTCGGCGCTGGCATTGGCTAAAGAAACCTCGGATAAGCGGGCACGAATATTTATCTACACCTTGATGGGATTCATCGAAAATGACATGGCTCTCATCGAGAAGGCGGAAGAAATCAGCCGTGATCTTAAGCTGGAAAGACTCACCAGTATTGTCAAACTGAGGAAATCTTCTCTATTGCTGAAAAATGAATATTATGAAGATGCACACGGGATACTGAATGGACTTGGCGGAATATTTTCGGAAAAAGAACCCAATATTGACACCTCCGGATATTTTAATTCTCTTGCGGCAAGCTATCTGGGCATGAAAGAAATACCGAGGGCTAAAGAGTTTTACGAGGTCGGGCTCAAAATTGCAGAGAGGCGTTCACTACTGCCTGAGATTATAGAAGCAACCTCAAATCTTGGCAAAATCCATACAACTTTGAGGGAATTTGAGGCGGCGTATAATTATTATAGACGGGCCATAAAAGGCCTGAAGGCAATGGCCGATGATATAAATGACAAAATAGAGAAGATAAGCTTTTTGTCCGACGGGAAAATCGCCTCCCTAACCGAGGAAATAGATAAGCTCAGCCAGATGCTTTCCCAAAAAAGGAAGGCAGGCCGTTAGAGCGACCTGCCTTATCCATCAACTTTCAAAGGAGCTTATTGCCCGCCAAGGCTGTATCCTATGGGGGCGATTTTCTCCTCAAGTCTTACGATGGTGAGTTTCATTCTTCACCTCCTTCGAAGTTGTGGTTTACGTACTCCCCGCTAAACGGGGTTTACTCAATCAGTTGTTTAATCAAAGTAATCAATGTATATTATGTGATAGCTCTCCGCCATTGTCAAGAATAATTAAATAATTATTTGATATTTGTCAAGCTATTTTCTGTGAGTCTCCAAAATGATTGTTGCATATCTGGACGTATTTTGTCTAATTCATATTTTTAATTTATTGAACAACACTGGATTTGCCGCAGGCAATTGTGCCGTCCTTCAAATTTTAATTCAAAAACTGGATAAAAGACGCCGATAATTTATGAAAATTAGGCCTACATTATCATGAATTTCTTAATCAATTGACCAATTCCTTCACGCCTGATTTTCCTTGACTTATCCGCCTTTCGAAGTAAATTGCAAAAGTGAAAAGTTTCACTATTAGATAAGGCGTATTTGATTATAGGATATAGACATGACTAAGAATGCAGATGCTGTCGTAATAGGTGGCGGGATTATCGGCCTTTCCACGGCGTTTCAGCTGGCAAGAATGAAATTTGGCAAGATTGTAGTGGTGGAAAGAGAGCTCTTTCTCGGATCGGGCTCGACCAGCAAATGCGCCGGCGGGGTGAGAGCGCAATTTGCCACTAAAGTTAATATCCAGATGTCGATGAAATCCGAAGAGATTCTGGTTCATTTTGAGGAGGATACGGGATATCCTGCCGTTTTTGATCAAGTCGGATATATGTTTCTCCTATCTGACGAGAATGAACTACGCGAATTTGGCCGGGCAGTGGAACTTCAACGTTCCCTTGGACTTAAAGTAGATTATATCGATCCTTCGCAAATAAACAATATCGCTCCACATGTCAGAACCGACGATGTCGTAAAGGCCACTTTCTGCAAGGACGATGGTCTGGCTGACCCAAGTGATCTGATTCAAGGGTATGCTACTGCCGCCCGTCGGCTTGGCGTGGAACTCTGTGTCGAAACCGATGTCACGGCGTTGAAAATGGTTGGCGACAATATTCAGGGAATTATCACAAACAAGGGAGATATAAACTCTCCTCTGATTATCAATGCCGCCGGACCTTATGCTGGAATCGTTGGCAAAATGGCGAACATTGATATTCCGGTTGAACCGGTAAGACGGCAAATCGTTACGACGGGCGCCCTTGATTATATTCCCCATACATTTCCGATGGTCGTTGATGTCAAAGCGGGATTATATTTCCATAAAGAATCTTCCGGACTATTACTTGGATGGGCGGACAAAGCAGTCAAACCGGGATTTGATATTTCCATCGACCCTGAATATACAGACACTATCTTGATGAAGGCTCTGGAGCGGGTTCCAAAGTTGGAGACAGCTGAAATTGCCAAAAGCTGGGCCGGTCTTTATGAGAGTACCCCTGACCACCATGCCATTATCGGGTATGCCTCTGAAGTTCAGGGGATGTTTTTGGTCGTCGGCTTTTCCGGACACGGTTTGATGCATGCGCCGGCCGCAGGATTGGTCGCGGCGGAGATTATCTGCGCTAAGGAACCCTCGGTTGACATTGCTCCTCTTGCCCCACAGAGATTTGCGACTGGATTGGTTCATGAAGAAACTAATGTGATTTAGATTGTTGTCAGGCGAGACAAAATAGAATTTCCGTCAATTGAGAATATCTCGAAAGTATTAAATAGATTTACAAAGAGGGATTAATTTTTTATAATACTTGGATTTGGGGAAAGAAGGAGATTGAAAGCGCCCAAAATGGATTATTTGATCTCCAACATTTAATAGTACTGATGATTAGATAATGCGAGAAACTTATGGCAAAGATGAATCCTGAGGATATTAAAGTTATTTTGGCTACCGACTGCGGTTCCACGACGACCAAGGCGATTTTGATTGAGAAACGGGACGGCGAATACAGGCTGATAGTAAGAGGCGAAGCCCCTACTACGGTGGAAGCTCCCTTCGAAGATGTAACCAAAGGGGTCTTAAATGCTGTGGGCGAAGTGGAGGAGCTTTCCGGGCGAAAACTTCTTGACGAGAACGAGAAGATAATTTCCCCAGCGAATGGTAATATCGGCACTGATGTTTATATTTCAACTTCATCCGCCGGCGGCGGTTTGCAGATGATGGTCGCCGGCGTGGTTCGTTCGATGACCGCCGAATCGGCGGAACGAGCCGCCCTCGGCGCCGGGGCTATTGTCATGGATGTTATAGCTTCAAATGACAAGCGTCTCCCCCATCAGCAGATTGAGAGAATCAGACATCTTAGACCCGACATGATATTGCTTTCGGGCGGTATTGACGGCGGCACTACTACCCATGTGGTCGAGATTGCCGAGCTTATTTCGGCCGCCGACCCGAAACCTCGCCTCGGTTCCGGTTACCGATTACCCGTTATCTACGCCGGGAATAAAGACGCCACCGGCGCGGTGAAAGAAACTCTTGAGCAAAAGGTAGATCTGCGCACTGTGCCCAATATCCGCCCTGTTCTTGAAAGAGAAAATCTCGGGCCGGCCAGAGAAGAAATTCATGAGCTTTTTATGGAGCATGTTATGGCCCAGGCTCCGGGATACAAGAAGCTCATGTCCTGGACGGATGCGCCAATTATGCCGACTCCCGGCGCGGTCGGATTGATAATAAAAATTATCGCCGATATGGAGGGGATCGAAGCGGTCGGCGTTGATATCGGCGGAGCCACCACCGATGTTTTCTCTGTATTTCGTCCCGAAGGCGCAGAGGGGGTATTTAATCGCACAGTTTCGGCCAATCTGGGTATGAGCTATTCGATATCTAATGTTTTCGCCGAGGCGACTCTCCCGATGGTAATGCGCTGGGCGCCGTTCCGTATGGACGAGCGCGATCTTAGAAATCGCGTCAAGAACAAGATGATTCGGCCAACGACGATCCCTCAATCAATTGAAGAACTGATTTTTGAACAAGCAATCGCTAAAGAAGCCCTGCGGTTGGCTTTCATACAGCACAAGAGTTTTGCCACCGTTCTTAAGGGTATTCAACAGCAGAGAACTATTGCAGATGCCTTTGAGCAGACGGCTTCAGGAGCGACAATAGTGAATATGATGTCGCTGAATATTTTGGTAGGTTCGGGGGGGGTTCTATCACATGCGCCTCGCCGACAGCAGGCCGCCCTGATGCTGATTGACGCCTTTCTCCCCGAGGGTATTACCCGACTGGCGGTCGATTCGATATTTATGATGCCACAACTGGGAGTTCTTTCAACGGTCCAGAAGCAGGCGGCTACGGAGGTATTTAATAAAGACTGTTTGATTCACCTCGGCGTCTGTGTCGCCCCGGCGGGAGAAATTAAGAAACCGGGGCCGGCGATGAATTACAAAATTAACTTGCCCGACGGAAAAATCGAATCTGGGACTCTCAATTATGGACAAATGAGATTGATAAAACTTGGGCTTGACGAAAAAGGAAATCCCCTGAAGGCCAAAGCGGAATTGGAGCCTTTAAGGGGACTCGATCTCGGCCACGGTAAGGGGGCTAAAGTAGAGACCGAACTTACGGGCGGGGTCACGGGGATTATCCTCGACGGACGTGGCCGTCCCTTCATCCTTCCTGAAGACGATAAAATTAGAGTTGAAAAATTGAAAGAATGGATGTTGGAGCTTGATATCTATTCCAAATCAGCTCTTGAACGTTAGGAAAAATCCACGAGGCAAATAATATGGGTCATGCATATACACCTGGTCTTAAAGTAACTGATAAGATTCTTATTAAGAAGAATCGAATTCTCCCTCTGAAGGGAGAGGTTATTGTCAAGAAAGGGGATCTTGTCAAGCCGGATGATGTTATTGCGAGAACTCATCTTCCCGGTCCGGTTGAGCCATTTAATGTTGCCAATATTCTTGGACTTCCTCCCGAAGATATTGAGGAGGCGATGTTGAAAAAGCAGGGGGATACTGTCAGTGAAGGTGAAATTATTGCCCGGTCAAAATCATTTTTTGGCCTTTTCAAATCAGAGTGTCGGGCAAAAGCCAGCGGAACGGTGGAATCTATTTCACATGTGACCGGTCAGGTTCTGCTTCGCGGCAGGCCTATACCGGTGGAAGTGAAGGCTTATATCACCGGTGAAGTGGTCGAAATCTTTGAGAAGGAAGGCGTGGCCATTTCCACGTGGGGATCGTTTATTCAGGGAATTTTCGGGATTGGCGGCGAAACGCATGGTGAAATAAAGACCGTCGTGCCGGACAATACGGCAATTTTGACCGACCAATTCATAAACGCCGACTGCAAAGGAAAAGTAATTGTCGGCGGATCGATGGTTACGGCGGATGCCATTAAGAAAGCCGCCAAGGTGGGCGCGGCCGGGGTCGTTATTGGCGGATTCGATGATAAGGATCTTCGCGATTTCCTTGGATATGATCTCGGTGTAGCTATCACCGGTTCTGAGGAAATCGGTATCACTCTGATCGTGACCGAGGGTTTCGGCCAGATTAATATGGCCCAAAGGACTTTCGATCTGCTTAAATCCAAGGAAGGGAAACTGGCCTGCATTAATGGCGCCACACAGATCCGCGCCGGTGTTATAAGGCCTGAAGTGATAATTCCATTTGACGGCGATATCAGAGCCAAACAGAAAGATGCAGACTTCAGAGAAATGGGTCTGGGGATCGGTTCGCCGGTTCGAGTTATCAGACATCCGCATTTTGGCAAGCTGGGTTCGGTAACCGACCTTCCGGCTCCCCTCATGAAACTGGAATCAGAATCTCATGCCCGCGTTCTGGAAGTTGAATTCAAGGATGGGTCGAGAGCAGTGGTTCCCCGAGCCAATGTGGAAATGATTGAATCCTAATGGGAGCTTTATGATGGCGTCTCGCGAGACGCCGCTACTTGCATAGTGAATATTCTTTTGGAATATCCTCGCTTTTTGTTGACGCCCATCTTTTTCATACTTATAATTCTTAAACTGGAATCGGCCGCCCACGGTGAAGCAAATAGGCTCTTTTGACCTTTCGGCCGATTCGGATGTAAAAACAGGTATATGATGGAATCTGTATTGATGTTTTCTCCCGGTTTTTTTTCGGGCGGAATATGGCAAATTATCGGGCAAACCGGATTATTCGGCATTGTTATCTTAGTTATTCTTCTTTCATTCTCTTTGGTTTCCTGGGGAATAATGTTTAACAAATGGAGATTATTCAAGAAAGTCGAAGAGCAAAATGGAATATTGCTCAGCTCTTTTCGCAGATCGAAGAAATTTTCGGACGCTCTCAATCAGGCCAATTCTCTGCGTCTCTCCCCCCTTGCCCGTATATTTATCGCTGGATATAATGAAGTCAAGGATTTGATGGCGGCAGGAAATGAAGGGAATCCCTCAAACAATAAAGTAATGCCCCTAAATGTGAAGGAAATTGAAATTGTTGAAATGGCGCTGGAAAGAAGCGCCTCTGAGGAGGTTGCGGCATTGGAAAAATATGTAGTCTTTCTCGCGACCACGGCCAATGCGTCGCCATTTCTCGGACTGCTTGGAACGGTAGTAGGCGTTATGGACGCTTTCTGGTCAATCGGCGAACGCGGTTCCGCTTCTCTCGCAGTTGTGGCGCCGGGCATTGCCGAGGCTTTGGTGGCAACGATTGTCGGTTTGGGGGCGGCGATTCCTGCGGTAATCGGATATAATTGGGCAAATAATAAGCTGAAACATTTTTATGATAAGGCATCGAATTTCAATCTTGAGTTCCTGGGTCGCGTGAAAAAGGAACTGACCTGATGCGCCGTCGTGAATACAGAGCGTTGGCGGAGATAAATGTCACTAACCTGGTTGACGTTGTATTGGTGCTTTTAATCATATTCATGATTTCCGCGCCATTATTGCAGTCAGGTATCGAGGTTGATCTGCCTAAAACAAAGACGGCGGCTTTGGACGAGCAGGCCGAAGGGATAGTACTCTCTATCGACCGGAAAGGCGGCCTTTTCATTAATGACGTATGGACGCGTCCTGAAAATTTTGAACTAAATTTGGATAAAGAGCTTAAGAAAGCGAGCCGTTCGTCCATCTTTTTAAGAGCGGACTCGCTTGTCCCCTACGGTGTGGTCGTTGACGTAATCGGACGAATGAAGACAATGGGAATTGAGGAACTTGGCTTGATTACTGCCAAGGATGAAACAAAGGCGAAGACAAAATGAGGCAGGATTTCTTGATGTCGGTTACCGTGCATATTTTGCTGGTAGCCGCGCTTATTGTCAGTTCCCCTTTTAAGCCGAGGGTGAAACTCGATATGAGCGATGTTATCAAAGTTAGCCTTGCATCCATGCCCTTTTCACCGACTCTGAAAACCCAGCCGGCGGTTATTCCAAAGCCGGTTGCTCTCGAAGACCAGGCCGCTCTAATGCCGGACACTAAATCAGCCTCAAAGGCAAAACCGATTGATAAGCCAAAACCAAAGAAGAGAGTAGATAAGAAGAAAAAGTCCGCGATTGAAAAGGGGCTTGAAGAAAAAGCCGGAGCTGAATCAGGGACAAAAGATGTCAGCGACAATCTTGGGGTCGGCTCGCCGTTCGGCGGAGCGGCCGTGGATAATGCTTCGTTTGACTACCCCTACTGGTTTGTCCAGGCTTTCTCCAAAATTGAACGGAACTGGAGCAATCCTGTTTATGCCAATCAGCCTATGAGTTGTATTGTCTATTTTCAGGTGATCCGCTCGGGAAGAATTATCAAGATTGAGATCGAGCAATCATCGGGAATTGATACTTTCGACCGGGCCTGCGAGCAGGCGGTGAGACTCTCTGAGCCCTTGCCTCCATTGCCTGATGATTTCACGGATGAAATAATCGGTATTCACCTCGAATTTCCTTACGTGCCGGGATGAAAAAATATAATATTTCTTCTACCATAATATTAGCTCTAATACTTTTAACGACGGCGAGCCTAAATTCCCAGACAGGCTCGATGGTTCGAGACGTCCGCGGCCGGCTGACCGAAAAGACATCGTACGAGCCGACCAAAATTTCCGTCGAGGATGTCAAGTACATTGGAGACAGATATATCACCGCCAATGACTCAGTAATCATGCAAAATTGCGCCGCTATTCTGAGGAATGACCTTGATTTTTCTCCTTTCTTTGAAATCATACTGCTTGATTCTTTTTTTCTAAGACATATGGAACTCCAGGAAATGAATCTTCTTGGCTGGAAATGGCTTGGAGCAAGCTATCTTATCAGGCTCGAGGCCGAGTTCCCCGAAAATAACCTGCGGCTCAGATATCGCCTTTTTGCCATCGATGCCGAGAAGGAGATACGCCGGGAACAATTTGAAACGACGAAAACCGGATATCGGGCGCTGGTGCATCAAATAGCCAATGATATAATTAGGGCTCTTACCGGGGATGAGGGTATTTTTCTTAGCAAGATCGCATATATAAAAGAGGTCGATGGCGCCAAAGAACTGTTCATTTCCGACTATGACGGGTATAATGAACGACAGCTTACATTCAATAAATCAATCAATATCTCCCCTGCTTTTTCGCCCGATGGGGAATTTATATATTTCACCAGCTTTCTTGACGGTTTTCCTAAAATCTATATGCTGTCGCTGGAAACATACTCGGTCGATTTGATTGCCGGTTATCCCGGAATAAATGCCTCGCCGTCTGTCTCCCCTGATGGCAAACATATCGCCTGTGTCTTATCCAAAGACGGCAATTCCGAGATTTATCTGCTCGACCGAAAGGGGAAAATAGTAAAGCGGCTGACCAATAGTTGGGCTATTGAGTCATCGCCGACATGGTCGCCCGATGGTAAGGAAATCGCTTTTACATCCGATCGAACAGGCTCGCCCCAAGTCTATACTATGGATATTGAGGGCTTGAATGTCAGGCGTATAACATCGGAGGGAAAATACAACGACTCGCCTAATTGGTCCCCGCGCGGGGACAGGATTGCCTATGTTAACCGTGATAGAGTATTCAGGGTTTGTTCAATCGACGTAATCGGAAAAGACTATAGGACATTAAGCGTACTGGGGGATAATGAAAACCCGCATTTCTCGCCCGACGGCAATCACATAGTTTTTTCCTCAACTCGGCTGGGACCGCGGGAGATATATGCCATGGATTTATTTGGACATAAGCAACAGAGAGTGACCGTTAAGGGCGAGTGTTCCAATCCGATTTGGTCGCCCCTTAGAAAGTGAAAATTAAGGGCGCAATCCAACTAAAATAATTTTTTTTTAATTCGTTTTTTGTTGACCAATATATGGAATATTCTTTACATTAGTCGAAAGCATAGCAAGATAATATTAATATTTTGTTCAAGGAGGATCAAATGAAGAAGGTTTTCTTACTAACGCTGGCGATAGCGACAATACTGTTACTTTACGGTTGCGGCACAAAACCAAAGCCCGTGGAGGAAACGCCCGCGCAAGTCGAACAGCCAAAACCCACGGGTGAAGAACCTAAGGCGGAACCAACCCCAGAGCCGGAAATCAAGAAGGTCGCTGAATCTGACTTTGTGATAGTCTATTTCGATTTCGACAAATATAATCTTGTCGATTCCGCCAAAAAGTCGTTGGATAATAATGCTCAAGTTCTTAAAGATAATCCGAGTATTATTGTCCAGATAGAGGGACATTGCGACGAACGCGGCACCGTGGAATATAACCTCTCCCTTGGGGAAAAGCGGGCGATGTCGGCCAGGAAATACATGACTGACCTCGGCATCGATTCAAATCGTCTGCAGACTATCAGCTACGGCAAAGAAAGACCGGTGGCATTTGGCCATGATGAGGGCTCGTGGGCCAAGAATCGCCGGGATGTGTTCAAAATCATCTCCCAATAGCTGGTGTTGATATGAATAGTCATTCAAAAATGAAAGCCGCCATATTTATTATGGCGGCTTTGTTTCTATCCGGTGGCTGTGCCATGAAGCCTGATGTTGTTCGGGTCGAGGAAAAAACCGACACCATTCTGGCCGATCAGAGCCAGATGAAGAAAGCTATCCTACATCTTGACTCTCTGCTCAACTCTGATGCAGAGGCTTCAAGGGAACTGAGGGCGGAAATACGAAGCTCTGTCAGCGATCTTATGGAGCAATTTCAGGCGATGCAGGCCAATATGAATGATATGCAGGATAAAATAGGTCAGTTGGCACAGGGACAATCAGGGCGTTTTTCTGTTGTGACGCCGAGTCGACCTTCCGACAGCGCCGCATCAGACACAACCGGCACGACCACCCCACCTCCGGGGATCGATTGTCAGGTCCTCTACGACAATTCCTTTGTGAATATTCGCCGGGGGCAATATGACGATGCGATCAAGGGATTCAACGATTATCTTAAATATTGCGGCTCTCAGGAATTGGCGGCGGATGCTCATTATTGGCTGGGCGAATCATATTATTCTTTGGAAAAATACAAAGATGGGATTGCGGAATAT
>CAZCFT010000022.1:0-30493 GCA_964498015.1 uncultured Ignavibacteriaceae bacterium | reverse complement strand
TGAAGAGGGGAAGGTGGCGATCAGGAATATTCGCCGTGATGCCAATGAGCATCTCAAAAAGGCCGAAAAAGATAAGGTAATAAACGAGGATGACCATAAGAAAGGGGCCGAAAAGATACAGAAATTGACCGACCATTTCACTAATATGGTTGACGACCTCATGTCCGCCAAGGAGAAGGAGATGATGGAGGTCTGAGATATCGTTATAATGCCCAAATTTGACCGGCAGAAGGCTTCTGCCGGTCATTTTTTTGGCCAAGATTCATCGGGGCGTCACTTGAAACGCAATGCGATTTGGGTTTGAATCGAGGTGCAAAAGGAATTGACAATTGGATATTAATAAATATATTTAAACCCTTGCAAATTAATGCTGTGAATAATTTCACAATTTTGTTGGTGGAGTGATAATTCGAATTTGCCAAACCCCAAAAGCTTAGGAGCCATCTATGCCGCAAGTTAAAGAATATAAAAATTACATCGGGGGAGAATGGGTCAACTCGCGGTCAGGACAAACCTTCGAAAACCGCAACCCTGCTGATACAGATGAGGTGGTTGGTCTCTTCCAAAAATCGACCCCCGAAGATCTCAATGACGCGGTAACAGCCGCCCAGCTGGCGTTTAAGAAATGGCGACTGGTTCCTGCGCCCAAGAGGGCTGAGATTGTCTATCGGATAGCTATTCGGCTTATGAAAGACAAAGAGCAATTGGCCCACGATATGACACGCGAGATGGGGAAAGTTATGAAGGAAACCCGTGGCGATGTTCAGGAAGCGATCGATATGAGTTTCTATATGGCGGGCGAGGGGCGCAGGATGTTTGGACAGACGACACCTTCGGAACTGTCCAATAAATTTATGATGTCTATCCGCCAGCCTCTCGGAGTATGCGGGATGATTACCCCATGGAACTTCCCTATGGCGATTCCCTCATGGAAAATCATGCCGGCTCTTGTCTGCGGAAATACGGTTGTGATTAAGCCGGCCACGGATACTCCGTTTTCCGTTTACAATTTTGTGAGGATAATGGAAGAAGAGGGGATTCCCGGCGGTGTAGTCAATATGGTGACCGGAAGCGGCCGGGATGTCGGCGACCCGTTAATGCATCATAAAGATGTGGCGGTAATCAGTTTCACCGGCTCGACCGAGGTGGGAAGGAAAGTCTCTGAAGCCTGCGCTTCCGATTTTCGTCACTGCCATCTTGAGATGGGGGGCAAGAACTGTATCTTGGTGATGGACGATGCAAACGTTGATCTTGCCGTTGAGGGGGCAGTGTGGGGAGCATTTGGTACAACAGGTCAAAGATGTACCGCTTCATCTCGGATGATAGTACATAAGAAGGTCATCAGAGAATTCACGGAGAAACTGGTTGCCCGTACCAAGGCTTTGAAAGTCGGAAATGGATTAGACGAGTCGATCGAAATGGGCCCGGCGATCAATGAAAGCCAGATGCAGAAGGTTTTAAAATATATGGACATCGGTAAGAACAAAGATGGCGCCAAATTGCTCTGCGGCGGCGGGCGAATGACCGGTTCCGTCTTTGATAAAGGGTTTTTTACCATGCCGACTATTTTTGGCGACGTCACACCCAATATGACTATTTTCCGCGAGGAAATTTTCGGTTCTGTCACCAGTATTACGGAATGCGGTTCATTGGAAGAAGCGATTGAGATCGGCAATAGTACGGCATACGGACTATCATCTTCCATATACACTCAGGATGTTAATAGAGCCTTTGTTGCCATGCGCGACTTGTATACCGGTATATTCTATGTCAACGCTCCCACTATCGGGGCGGAAGTGCATCTGCCGTTTGGAGGCACAAAGGAAACAGGCAATGGTCATCGCGAAGCCGGCGTCGCCGCTCTGGATGTTTTTTCGGAATGGAAGGCAATCTATATTGATTTCTCCGGCAAGATTCAGAAGGCGCAGATTGATGATTGATTTGAATGCTATGGCTTCTGCTGGATAGATTATTTGAAAAATATGGCGCGATACAACTTCATGCTGGGATTTGATGGGATACTGCCGGTACTGTATCTCATCGTTTATATCTGGCTATTGTCCTCAATTTAAATTTTGGAACATCTTTTTGAGTAAGTCTTGAATTGAACTATAACCATCTGAAGGAGATATAAAGTTGAAAAGGAAAAAAGTAATCATAATGGGCGCGGCCGGTAGAGATTTCCATAATTTTAATGTACTGTACAGGCATAATAAAGAGGTTGAAGTAGTAGCCTTCACGGCAACTCAAATTCCCGAAATTGAAGGGCGCGTATATCCCAGAACTCTCGCGGGGACATTATATCCTAAAGGAATACCGATCTTCCCCGAAGAGGAATTACTCGAGTTAATTCAGAAGCACAAAGTCGATGAAGTCATTTTTTCATATTCTGATGTTCCCTATGAATATGTCATGGACAAAGCCTCCTACGTGATGGTCGCGGGCGCTCGGTTTGCTCTTGAGGGGGGCGAACCGACCATGATAAAATCAAAAAAACCGGTAGTTGCGGTATGCGCGGTCAGGACCGGATGCGGCAAGTCTCAAACCACCCGCCGGGTCGCGCAGGTTCTTCTGGATATGGGATTCAAGGTGGTTGCAATTCGTCATCCTATGCCGTATGGCGATCTGGCCAAACAGGCCTGCCAAAGGTTTGCAACATACAGCGATCTTGAAAAACATAAATGCACTATCGAAGAGCGCGAAGAGTACGAACCGCATATTGATAAAGGAATCATTGTCTATGCCGGAGTCGATTATGAAATGATTGTGCGGCAGGCCGAAGAGGAAGCTGATGTCATTCTCTGGGATGGCGGCAACAATGACATGCCGTTTTATAAGCCGGATATTCATATTACGGTGGTTGACCCTCATCGCCCCGGACATGAGTTGAGCTATTATCCGGGCCAAAATAATTTCCTTATGGCTGATGTGATTGTCATCAATAAGATTGATACGGCGCCCCTGGAGGGTGTCAACGAAGTAAGGGACAATATTCGGTATTATAATCCTGATGCTATCGTGGTTGATGCCGCCTCGCCTATAAGCGTTGAGGATGCCAGTCTTATTCGCGGGAAAAAGGTTCTGGTCATTGAAGATGGCCCAACCACCACTCATGGCGAGATGAAATTCGGCGCGGGAATGATGGCGGCGATGAAATATGGAGCTGCGGAAATCATTGACCCGCGGCCATTCACGGTCGGAACTATAACCCAGACTTTCGAAAAATATCCGGATATCGGCCCTCTCCTTCCGGCGATGGGTTATTTTGGCAAGCAATTGGTTGATCTGGAGAAGACGATTGATCGTGTCGAGTGCGATTCGGCGCTCATTGCCACTCCGATAGATTTGAGGAGGGTTGTAAAAATCAAGAAACCTTCCACCAGAGTATTTTATGATCTTCAGGAGATCGGTCAGCCGGACCTTGCTGAAGTATTAGGTAATGCCTTCAAACCGGCGGGCAGAAATAAGGGGAAGGCGAAAAAGAGATAGTCTCTATGACAAAACTGAATGGCAAGACAGCTGTCGTGGCGCTTGGCGGTAATGCAATCACCCAACCGGGGATAGAAGATACTATCGCCACTCAGTTTGCTAATACTCGGAAATCGCTGGATGGAGTTGTCGAGTTGGTTCGCGCCGGATATAAATTGGCTATTACCCATGGCAACGGCCCGCAGGTCGGCAATGCCATCCTACGCGTGGAACTGGCGCGCGGCCAGGCTCCCATTCTTCCGCTTGGGATCTGTGTCGCCGACACGGAAGGGGGGATGGGGTACATGATTGAGCAATCACTTCGGAATCGCTTGAAGAAAGAAGGGGTCAATCGTTCTGTCGTGACTATCATTACGCAAGTTCTAATTGATCACAACGACCCCCAGATTGCCAACCCTTCAAAATTTGTAGGACAGTTTTACACCGAAGAAGAGGCTAAGAGGTTCGCTTCAGAAAGAAATTGGGTAGTCAAGAAAGATTCCGATCGAGGCTGGCGCAGGGTGGTGGCCTCGCCACAGCCGCTCTCTGTTGTGGAATCGGACACAATAAAAGCCTTAGTCGATAATGGCGCTATTGTCATAACTGCCGGAGGCGGCGGGATTCCGGTGTATATAGACAGTAAGGGAAATCTTGAAGGAGAGGATGCCGTTATTGACAAGGATTTAGCTTCCGCCGTGCTTGGAAAAGATATAGGTTCTGAGATATTAATTATTCTGACATCAGTAGATAAGGCTGCCATAAATTTTGGCAAGAATAACGAACGATGGCTTGATAAAATGACTCTCTCTGAGGCGAAAAGGTATCTCAAAGAAGGTCATTTTCCCGCCGGTTCGATGGGGCCGAAAATACAGGCGGCGGTGCAGTTTATTGAGAATGGCGGAAGCGAAGTTATTATTACTTCATTTAATAATGCCGGGCGCGCCCTGGAGGGCTCCGCCGGAACGAGGATTGTACGCAATTGATTATGTGTAATATCTCTGACAAGGTAGTAAAAGCCATTCTTCAGAAGGGCCGAATCTATGAAGTCGGGGGAGCGGTGCGCGATAGTTTTCTCCGGCGACCGGTTAAAGAAAGGGACTATCTTGTCTCGGGTATACCATATCAGGAACTTTCTGCTATTTTAGTGAACTATGGTAAAGTAGATCTTGTCGGCCGTTCTTTCGGCGTGATAAAATTCACCCAGGCGCGCGGCGATAAAAGATATATATTTGATATCGCCCTGCCGAGGAAAGAATTTTCGACCGGAGTCGGCCATAAGGACTTTGATGTCTCTTTCGATCCGTTCCTAAATATTGAAGAAGACCTTGTCCGGCGTGATTTCACAATCAATGCCATGGCTTTGCCTCTTGACGGAGGCAAACTTATCGACCCGCTTGGCGGATTGGTTGATTTACGTAATCAGATTATAAGAATGGTGTCTCCCAATTCCTTTCCGGAAGACCCATTGCGGATGCTCCGGGCGGTGCAATTTGCCGCGCGATTTAAGTTCAAGATTGAGCCGGGGACATTTGAGGCAATAAAGGAGCATGCGAAATTGATTGAGACCGTTTCGCCGGAACGTGTTGCGGAGGAATTAAACAAGCTATTGATTCAGGCCGACGAACCCTCGGAGGGATTTCGGATCATGCAGTCATCAGGACTTATGAAACATATCCTTCCCGAGTTGGAGACGACGGTTGGCGTCGACCAACCCGGTGGTTATCATGCCTACGATGTTTTCGAGCATACTCTGCGCGCTATTGACGCCGCTCCGAGATCGCTTCGAATCAGACTGGCCGCGATGTTTCATGACATTGCAAAACCTCAAGCTAAAGAATTGACTGAAGATGGCGCCACTTTCTACGGTCATGAGAAAACCGGAGCGAGGAGAGCGTCGAAAATTATGCGGCGACTGAGATATTCCAACGAGATATCTGACGATGTTTATGTTCTGGTAGAGCGGCATATGTATACTGTCCCCTGCACCGACAAGGGACTGCGGCGCTTGATTCGCCGTGTTACGCCTGAATTGATATTTGATCTTCTCGAACTGCGACGGGCGGATATTGTCGCGCAGGGGAGGGGCGGAACCGGCGAGGATGTTGATGACTTCGAGAAACGAATTCGCGAAGAGCTTGAAAAACAGCCGCCGTTCAGCGTTAGGGACCTCGCTCTAAATGGTAATGACGTGATGGCGTTGTACAGCATTCCACAGTCTCGGCTGGTAGGGGATGTCTTGAACTACCTTCTTGAAAAGGTTCTGGATGAACCGGCAGACAATACAAGAGAGAGATTGATGGAATTTGCACGGTCATACCTGGCAAACAAAGATAATGAAAATAAAATGATGGATAAATAAATGGAGAAGACTGAATGAAGATACATGAGTATCAGGCCAAGGAGATTTTTGCGGCGGCAGGCATACCAGTTCCGCAGGGGAAGGTGGCATCAACAGTCGCAGAGGCAGTGAGTGTCGCCGAGCAGATTGGACGACCTGTCATGATCAAATCCCAGGTGCATGTCGGCGGACGGGGCAAGGCCGGCGGCATTCAATATGCTGAAAATGCCGAGGCGGCGCGTGTCTGGGCGCAAAAAATACTGGGCATGGATATTAAAGGCTTGACGGTGAAGAAAGTCCTGGTTACCCAAGCGGCGGAGATTTCCTCCGAATCTTATGTGGGCATTATTATAGACAGGGCTCAAAAGAAACCGGTCATCATGGTTTCAGCCGCGGGTGGAATCGATATCGAGGAAGTAGCCGCCAAAACGCCGGAGAAAATTATCAAGTTAGCGGTTGATCCGGCCACCGGTTTGAAATCATATCAGGCCAGAGACTTGGCCATGAAGCTGTATTCTGATTTCTCGATGGTTAGGCAGGCCGCCGATATCATTATGAAGCTGTATGGCGTTTATTGGAAGGTCGATGCCTCGTTGGTCGAAATAAATCCTTTAGTCACGACCCCTGACGGTAAAGTAATTGCGCTCGATGCCAAAATAAATATCGATGATAGCGGCTTGTACCGTCAGAATGAAATCGCCGGTATGCGCGACCTCGACGCTGAGGATCCGGCGGAAATTGCAGCTCGCGAGGGCGACCTTTCATTTGTAAAGTTGAATGGCAATATAGGATGTATAGTCAACGGCGCCGGTCTGGCGATGGCGACTATGGATCTAGTAAAGCACTATGGCGGCGAACCGGCTAATTTCCTTGACATAGGAGGTTCATCAAATCCGCAGAAGGTATTGACCGCTATGCGGATAATTCTCCGTGATACAAATGTGCGGGCGATTCTAATCAATATTTTCGGCGGTATCACGAGATGCGATGACGTTGCCAATGGAATTGTGATGGCTTATGACGAACTGAAACCGCAGATTCCAATTGTCGTGCGGTTGACCGGTACAAATGAAGACAAGGCCAAAGTGATTCTGAAGAAGATCAACTTGGAATCGGCAGATACGTTGGACAATGTTGTCAAACTGGCGATAAAGCTGGCCGAGGGGGGGAGAGCATAATGAGCATTTTAATAAACAAGAAGACCAGGGTAATAGTACAGGGGATTACCGGGCGCGATGGGTCCTTTCATGCTGATCAGATGAAAAAATACGGCACGAATGTAGTCGGCGGGGTAACTCCGGGAAAAGGCGGCATGGAAGTCAATGGAATTCCTGTCTTTAACAGTGTGGCTGAAGCCGTCGCCAAGACAAAGGCCAATACTTCGGTAATCTACGTCCCGCCTGCATTTGCGACGGATGCAATCTATGAAGCTACCGACGCGGGAATATCGCTTATCGTCTGTATTACTGAGGGAGTGCCTGCCAATGATATGCTTAAGGTGTATGATTATGTAAGGGCGAAAGGAGCGAGGTTGATTGGGCCAAACTGTCCGGGTCTAATCTCTCCGGGGGAGTCAAAAGTCGGAATTATGCCGGGTAATATTGTCAAGAAAGGACCAGTGGGCGTTGTATCCCGATCCGGCACGTTGACTTATGAGGCTATCTGGGCGCTGACATGCGCCGGAATCGGCCAGAGCGCTTGTATCGGGATTGGGGGGGACCAGATTATCGGGACAAATTTCCTGGATGTACTCGAATTATTCCAGGCCGACCCGGCGACCAAGGCGGTAGTTATGATAGGCGAAATAGGCGGCGCTGATGAAGAGCAGGCGGCGAAATTTGTCAAAACAAAAATGACAAAGCCGGTGGTAGGTTTTATCGCCGGAAGAATGGCTCCTCCCGGCAAAAGAATGGGGCATGCCGGCGCCATTATTTCCGGAGGATCGGGTACGGCCCAAGAGAAAATTGAGGCCTTAAATAAAGCAGGAATTCCCGTGGCCGCATCTCCGACAGAACTCCCCGCTCTGATTAAAGAGAAAATGAAAATGGCATCGGCCAAGAAGACGGCGCGAAAATCAAAGGCAACGACAAAACAGAAATTGGCCAAAGTGAAAAAGGTAAAAGGGAAACCTGCAAGAGTGTCGGGCAAATCGAAGAAGAAAACAATTAGGAAAAAGAAATGACTGGAAATTAGCGATAGATTGTCTCCAAGGAGTATTTAGTATGTCTGATGCTGAGCCGAAACCTGAAGTTTCGGAGAACGAACCGAAGGAACCCACAGATAGATACAAAGGGAAATTACCCCCCCTGAATATCTTCCTGCACTGGTGCAAGGGGTGCAATATCTGTATTGCATTTTGTCCTCAGAGAGTTCTCGAGCCGGATCGTGACGGAAAGCCTATTCTGGCCCATCCGGAAAAATGTACACAATGCGCAATCTGCTGGCTCCATTGTCCAGATTTTGCCATAACCTCCAATTATAAGTGACGGGGGAGAAGAATGAAGAAAGAATTCACAGGAAAAGCCAGACTATTGCAGGGAAATGAGGCCTGCGTGGCAGGCGCGATTTATGCCGGAGTCGAGTTTTACGCCGGTTATCCGATTACGCCTTCAACAGAAATTGCCGAAGGACTGGCGCGGGCGCTTCCGAAGATAGGAGGCAAATTCATACAGATGGAAGATGAGATCGCTTCCATCGCCGCGGTAATTGGCGCTTCCAATGCCGGCTGTAAATCAATGACTGCAACTTCCGGCCCGGGATATTCGCTCATGCAGGAGAATATCGGCTATGCATATATGACAGAGACTCCCTGCGTGATTGTTAATGCTCAAAGAGGGGGGCCTTCTACGGGTCTGCCTACGAAGATAAGTCAGTCCGATACAATGCAAGCTCGATGGGGGACGCATGGAGATTATACATCAATTACGGTTGCTCCATCATCAGTGCGGGAGGCCTTTGAAGAGACGGTAAGAGCCTTTAACCTTTCCGAACGATTCAGAACGCCGGTGACCGTCCTTACCGATGAAGTTCTGGGGCATATGAGAGAGATGATGATTATGCCCGAACCGGGAGAGCTGGAAGTGAAAGAACGGATAAAGCCTAATGTTCCCAGTGATTGGTACAAGCACTTTGAGCTGACGCCTACGTTTGTGAGCCCGATGGCATCTTTCGGCGACGGGTACCGCTATAATGTGACGGGGCTTACTCATGATCAGGAAGGATTTCCGACCAATGTGGCTTCCGAAATCAGAGAAAAACTCGACAAGCTGAGAAACAAGATAGAGAGATTTACCGGCGAGATTTATAAATTGCGTTCGGAAATGATGGATGATGCCAAAATCGCCGTTTTCTCCTATGGAATGGTCGCGCGGGCGGCATATCAGGCGGTGAAGATGGCTCGCGAAAAGAGAATCCGTGTCGGCGCCATACAGCCGTTGACAATCTGGCCGTTTGCGGATAATCAAATTCATGATTTGCTGAGCAATGTTAAGAAGGTGATTGTGGCGGAGCTTAATATGGGCCAATTGGTGCATGAGATCAGGCGAGTCGCGCCGCGCCATGTGGAAGTCATTTTCATGGGCAGATATGACGGGGAGGTAATGACTCCCCAGCAGATCTTGGACAAAATAAAAGAGGTGAAATGATGGCTACGGAAGCTCTACAACATTCAGACGTTACACATCATTATTTGAGAGCGAAGAAAAAATTTCCCAATGTCTGGTGCGCCGGATGCGGCAACGGTATTATCATGGGAGCGCTTATCCGCTCTATCGACAAATTGGGGCTTGATAAAAATGAAGTGGCGGTTGTCTCTGGTATTGGCTGTTCCAGTCGTTTACCGGTTTATCTCGATTTTAATACCCTGCATACGACTCACGGCCGCGCGCTCGCTTTCGCAACCGGCGTGAAGATTGCCAAGCCCCACATGAAGGTAATTGTTATTACCGGGGACGGCGATGCTCTGGCCATCGGCGGGAATCACTTTATTCATGCGGCCCGCAGGAATATCGATATCACGGCCATACTCATAAATAACAAAATTTATGGGATGACCGGCGGTCAATTCTCGCCCACGACGACTGGCGGGGCTTTTGCAACCACGGCGCCTTATGGCAATTACGAGAAACAATTTGACGTAGTCAAGCTGGCGGCGGCGGCGGGAGCTTCGTATGTGGCGCGCGGGACGGTGTATCATGTCCAGCAGATGGAGAAGCTGATAGAAGGAGGCATTAAGAAGAAAGGATTTGCGCTGGTTGAAGTAGTCTCTAATTGTCATACCTATTACGGACGACTTAATCGCGAGGGTGATGCGGTTGCCATGATAAGCTGGATGAAAGACCATGCCATGCCGATTCAAGCGGCGGTCAAACTTCCGCCGGAAAAGATGGTCGGGAAATTTATCACCGGTGTAATTCATGAAACCGACGCTACTGAATTTTGCGACGAGTATCAGAAATTGGTAGAACGTCTGGCCGCAAAGGAGGCTGAGAAATGACGACCACGAAGACTGTTCAGAAGAAAGAGGATCGTTATGAAGTCCGGCTTTCCGGCTCTGGGGGGCAAGGGCTCATTCTTGCAGGCGTAATGCTGGCGGAAGCGGTCGGTGTTGGCGACGGCAAGAATGCAGTGCAAACTCAGTCATATGGGCCCGAGGCGCGAGGCGGAGCCAGCCGTTCCGATGTAGTTATTTCTGAAGGCGAAATATATTATCCGAAGACAATGAAGCTTGATTTACTTCTCGCCTTGACCCAAGAGGCCTGCGATAAATATTTTGCGGATCTGAAAGAAAATGGAATGCTTGTCGTCGATTCGGTGATGGTGACTCAAGTTCCGACCAAGAAATTCTATGGTTTTCCGTTCATGCGGCTGGCCAAAGAGGAAATCGGCCATGTGATGGTGGCTAATGTCATTGCCTTGGGAGCCATCGCTGAATTGAGCGGCATCGTTACCCATGAATCTCTAAGAAAGGTGGTACTGGGTCGCGCTCCCCGCGGGACTGAAGAGAAAAATCAGAAGGCCCTGGAGCTTGGATTATCCATCGCCAAAAAGGTCAGAAAGCAAAAATAGGGAAGACACTTGGAGAAAACATTATTGATTATAAAGCCCGATGCAGTAAAAAGAAAACTGATTGGGTATATCGTCGGCAGACTGGAACGGGCGGGATTTAGTATCCTTGAAATGAAGATAGAACGACTTTCGCCGCAAAAGGCCCGGAGTTTTTATAACGTTCATGAAGGAAAACCTTTTCTTGATTCTCTTGTGGAATTCATGTCGTCAGGACCGGTAGCACCGATCCTTCTGGAGAAGGAAAACGCCATTTCAGACCTTCGCGCTCTCATAGGAGCTACCGACCCGGCCAAGGCGGCATGCGGCACACTGAGACAGGAAATAGCTTTGAATGTCCAAGAAAACTCTGTTCATGCCTCTGATTCTCGCGAAAGCGCCGTTAAGGAAATTAGATTTTTCTTTGGTTAGAGTGGATGCATGTTGTCATAAATTATGGGACGGACAAATTGACCTTGAGGCTTCCCGACAGTGCGGAGCTCAGTGAATATGGCCAAAGCGCCTCTGCAGGCGCAGTGGATGAAGCTGAATTTATTCAGGCTGTCGGAATTGCCGAGCCTGATCTCTTTCCGATTGGAACGGCTGATCTATTTGTCGTCAATGACGCTTATCGCCCCACGCCGACGGAACAGATTTTAAAATGGCTGTTGTCCGAAGGCAAACTCAATGTGAAAGCCAAATTCCTGATTGCCACTGGGTGTCATCAGCGCCCGGATGACAGGCAACTGCGAAAGATATTCGGCGAATTTATCGACAAAATGAGCGATAGATTATTTATCCACGATGCCAAAGATCGCAACAGCATGATTGAGGTCGGCACGGATAGAACGGGGGAGAAGGTCCTAATCAATCGGCATTTTTATGAAAGTGAGAGGGTCGTAGTGATCGGTTCGATAGAGCCGCATTACTTTGCCGGATTTACCGGCGGGCGAAAGTCAATTTTCCCCGGTCTGTGCGACTATGAAACCACGGTTCGAAATCATAACATGGGAATAAGCTTCGATGCGGCGCCGGTCAAGCTTGCCGGCAATCCGGTGCATGAGCATCTGCAATTCCTTATGACGCTAGTTTCGGAGAAGAAGATATTTGGAATTCAGATTGTCCGCGGGTATGAGGGGATCGCCAATGCTATAGAATGCGGCCAGTTGGATTCGGCGTTTTATAGAGCCGCCAAATTGTCGCGACGGCTATTTGAAATGGTTGTAGCTAATAAATATGATTTAATTCTTGCCGAAGTCAGACCGCCGCTTGACAGCAATCTTTATCAGCTTCAGAAATCTCTGGAGAATTGTCAGTCGGCAGTGCAAGATGGCGGAATGGTTATATTATTTTCACCCTGTCATGAGGGGATAGGAAGCGACGCTTTCTATAAGCTTGCAGATCGATGGAACAAGGACGGTAATATTAGGGCGCATGCGAATGATTCGTTTGGGGTTCACAAGCTTCATCGGGTAAACAAGATTGGCGAAAGAATAAATGTCTATCTTCATTCGGAATTGGACGAGGGGATCCCGGATAAGGTATTTTTCAAATCCGCACTTGAACCGCAAGAAATGATTGACAAGCTGATGAAAAAAGATGATGAGTTGAATATTGCGATCGTGCGTGACGCCGGGCACACGGTATTGACAATAAAATAAATGGAGATGAAACCAATTAACTTTATGGAGGAACCATGAACAGGAAAGTTTCAGTTATTGGCGCAGGAAATGTCGGGGCGTCGGTGGCCCAGTATTTTGCCGAGGCTAATCTGGCAGATGTATTGCTGGTCGATATTCTTGAGGGAATTCCGCAGGGTAAAGCGCTTGATTTGACACAGGCCGGCCCGATCAGAGGGTACAATTGTCGTGTGGCCGGTACCAATGATCCCAAAGATATGAAGGGATCTGATATTGTCGTCGTCACGGCCGGTCTGGCTCGCAAACCGGGGATGTCAAGAGAAGACCTTCTGAAAATGAATGCAGACATTGTCGGCGCATCGGCGGATAATATCAAGAAACATGCTTCAAAAGCCTTTGTCATAGTTGTGACCAATCCGCTTGACATTATGACCTATCATGCATTCAGGAGAACGGGTTTTCCATCAAACCGTGTTTGCGGTCAGGCCGGAGTTCTGGATTCTATCCGTTTTCGTGCATTCGTGGCGATGGAACTCAATGTCGCTATGAGCGATGTGCAGGCGATGGTGCTTGGCGGGCACGGCGATACGATGGTGCCGCTTCCTCGCTATACCACGGTCGGCGGCATACCGATTTCGGAATTAATGGATGCTGAAAGGATCAAGGCGATATCGGATCGTACCCGCAACGGCGGCGCGGAAATTGTGAAATTATTGAAATCCGGCTCTGCCTACTATGCGCCCGGAGCGGCATCCGTTGATATGGCCCGCGCCATATTGCTTGATGAGAAGAGATTAATGCCGGTGTCGGCTTATCTGAATGGCGAGTACGGTATGAAAGACCTTTACATCGGAGCGCCGGTCGTGCTTGGCGCTGACGGCGTGGAGAAAGTTATCGAGTTGAAACTTCAGAAAAAGGAACTCGAGGCTCTCCAGAAATCAGGCGAAACTTATAAGGGATTTATTAAGGAAATCGGTTATTAAAGAGGAGTGATGAAATTGGCCACAAAATTCAAACATATCCAGGTTCCCTCAGAAGGGGAGAAAATAACAGTCAAGAATAAGAAGTTGGTGATCCCTGATTTCCCGATAATCCCGGTTATGGAGGGCGATGGTATTGGTCGTGATATCATGAAGGCAACTCGTCGGGTAGTCGATGCCGCGGTGGAAAAGACGTTCGGCGGAAAAAAGAAAATAATCTGGATGGATATTTATGCCGGAGAAAAGGCTAATACAATTTATGGTACTGTGATGCCGGATGAAACCTTTGCCGCAATCAAGCAATTCGTTGTGGCTCTGAAAGGTCCTCTGACAACGCCGGTTGGAGGTGGATTCCGCTCGCTTAATGTGACCCTGAGACGGGTATTGAATCTGTACGCTTGTGTCCGTCCGGTACGGTATTTTGAGGGCGTTCCGTCGCCGGTCAAACATCCGGAGAAAATGAACGTCATCATCTACCGAGAAAACACCGAGGATGTCTACGCCGGTATCGAATGGGCGAAAGGCACCAAGGAAGTCAAAACCGTAATTGATTTTCTGAATAAGAAATTTAAGCTCAATATCAGAAGCGATTCCGGAATCGGTATCAAGCCTATTTCGGTTACCGCAACCAAACGTCTTGTCCGTAAGGCGATTCAGCATGCTATCGACAAGAAGCGGAAATCGGTCACTCTGGTGCATAAAGGTAACATCATGAAGTATACCGAAGGCGCATTTCGCGACTGGGGATACAAGCTGGCAACGACTGAATTCCGTGACAAAGTTGTCACCGAAGAGGAAGTGACCAGTAAGTACAATGGTCAGGCGCCGGAAGGGAAGATTATCATCAAGGATCGTATCGCCGACTCGATGTTCCAGCAGATTCTCACCCGCACCGACGAGTATGAAGTTATCGCCACGCCCAATCTGAACGGCGACTATCTCTCTGATGCCTGCGCGGCGCAGGTCGGCGGGCTGGGGATGGCGCCGGGAGCCAATATCGGCGATTTTGTCGGCCTGTTCGAGGCGACTCATGGCACCGCTCCCAAGTATGCTGATAAGGATATGATCAATCCCGGCTCGCTGATTCTCTCGGCCTGTATGATGCTTGAGTACATGGGTTGGGATGAAGCGGCGAAGAAGATCGAACGCGGTCTTGAGCAGACTATCAAGAATAAGACGGTAACATACGACCTCGAACGACAGATGGAAGGCGCGACGAAAGTCGCGACATCGGAGTTTGCAACGCAGATTATAAATAATATGCAGTAATTAGACATAGTATCCGGCGGGTTGGAGAACCCGCCGGATTAGATCTGTAGTGGCGTTTCGCGAAGAGCCACTTGTTCTATTTTTGGCCGTTTGTACTATGTCCAAAATGTGATCAAGAGAGAGGAAATGAATAAATTTAAAAATGACTATACGAACCCTCTATCTTCTTGAATCCCAACAAAACATTGGAAAAAATAAACCCGACCCGAACCCCTACTTAAGTCGAATGACAAAAAAAACATCTCACGCGGAGGTCAATGCGTGCTAACGCACGCGTCATAATTCCGGCAGGAGGGACTCCCGCCGGCGCTTATTTGGGGTTATTTTGCGGCGGATTTGACGGCCTCCACTTTTGGCTCATCAAACGGGATGCCCATGACATATTTGTGTATCGCTCTCGCGGCAACTTTGCCGGAGCCTGCCGCCAGAATCACCGTTGCGCCGCCGGTTACAATGTCACCGCCGGCAAAGACGCCCGGGCGGGAGGACATTTGCGTGTTCGGGTCAACTTCGATATTGCCCCATTTATTGGCTTTCAGGCCCGGCGTTGTTTGAGGGATAAGAGGATTGGAGGAATTTCCGACCGCGACCACGACAGTATCCACCGGGAGGACGAAATTTGAGCCGGGGATTTCAACCGGGCGTCTTCTGCCGGAGGAATCAGGCTCTCCCAACTCCATTTTAATGCATTCCATCGCCTTGACCCAGCCGTTTTCATCGCCAATATATTTAACCGGGTTGGTGAGAAACATGAACTGTACCCCCTCCTGCTCAGCATGATGGATCTCTTCAGTACGGGCAGGCATCTCGGTGTGGCTTCTTCTATAGACTATATAGGCGTTTTTGGCGCCTAATCTCAATGATGTACGGACTGAATCCATGGCCGTGTTTCCGCCGCCGAGGACAGCGACATTTTCGCCGACAAATATCGGAGTGTCCATGTTCGGGAAATCATAAGCGGCCATCAGATTACTGCGAGTCAAAAATTCGTTGGCCGAATATATGCCATTAAGATTTTCGCCTTCGATTTTCATGAAGTTGGGAAGACCTGCCCCGGTGCCGATAAAGACGGCGTCGAAACCCTGCTCGAATAATTCATCGACGGTATCGAGTTTTCCGACGACAAAACTGGTGTGCACCTCGACGCCCATTTTCTGGAGATATTCCACTTCCGATTTTACAATTGCCTTGGGGAGACGAAACTCAGGAATGCCATAAATCAGCACGCCGCCAGGTTTATGAAGGGCTTCAAATATGACGACTTTATGTCCCAGCATGGCCAAGTCGGCGGCCACAGTCAGGCCAGCGGGACCGGCTCCGACCACGGCGACCTTCTTGCCGGTCGAGGGGGGAAGTTTTGGGATTTCGATTTTGCCCTGGGTTCTTTCATAATCGGCGACAAATCGTTCCAGATTTCCGACTGCGATGGCCCCATATTTCTTGGTCATAATGCAGACTTTTTCGCACTGTTCTTCCTGGGGGCAAACTCGCCCGCAAATGGCAGGAAGGGCATTGGTCTTCTTGATGACCTTGGCGGCTTCCACGAATTTTCCTTCGGTGACAAGTCTGATGAATTCCGGGATATTAACCTCAACCGGGCAACCGCTCATACATAACGGTTTTGGGCAGGCCAAACAACGCCGCGCTTCCATCATCGCCAGTTCGGGAGTCAATCCATAAGGAACCTCGCGGAAATTTTTTATTCGTTCTTTGGGATCCTGAGTCGGCATTTCCTGTCGGGGAATTTTGATTCGTTCCTTTTTATCAAGGGGCTTGTTTTTATTCTCGTATGTCATAAGGCGCTCTTATATTGTTAATGCAATTCTTCAGCTTTTTTGGCCAATCGACATTCCCCTTCGAGGAATCTCTCATAGGCGACTTTTTCATATCTGGTGTACATTTTCATTCTCTTGGTCATTTCATCAAAATCGACTTCGTGGCCGTCAAAATCGGGGCCGTCAACGCAAGCGAATCTGGTCTTACCTCCAACGGTGACACGGCAAGCGCCGCACATGCCGGTACCATCTACCATGATGGGATTCAGGCTGACGTAGGTTTTTATTTTCGGAGCACGTGTAGTATTGACAACTGCTTTCATCATCGGGACGGGGCCGATAGAAATCACCATGTCGATTTCTTCGCCATCATTGATAAGTTTCTGAAGAATAGTGGTGACGAAACCGTGCGTGCCATACGAACCATCGTCGGTCGAGATTAGAAGTCTGTCTGAAGTGGAGGCCAATTCATCCTCAAAGATGAGTAGGTTTTTGCTTCGAGCTCCAATGATGGTTGTGACCTGATTGCCGGCGGCTCTCAAAGCCTGAGCAATGGGATAAATAGGGGGAACGCCGACGCCGCCGCCGATACAGATGCAGTGGCCAAATTTTTCAACGCGAGTAGGAATGCCCAAGGGACCTACGACATCGGCAAGCTGGTCTCCGATCTCCATTCTATTTATAGCGCCGGAGGTTTTGCCGACCTCTTGAATGACGACGGTCAAAATGCCGTTTTTCTTATCAAGCCCACCGATTGACATCGGCACCCGCTCGCCGCTATCATCTTTGCGCAGGATGACAAATTGCCCGGCCTTTGCCTTTTGGACGATATGCGGCGCCTCAATTCTGAACTGCTGGACTTTCTCGCATAGTTCTTTCTTGTCAAGTATTCTAAACAATTTTCCTCCGGTTTCTCACATAATATATACACTTTAATATAACAAAAAATGGGGCATTTGGCATATATCAAGTTGTCAGTGAAGTATTTTTTTGTCCACTATATTCTTGGTGTCGCGCGCGATTACGAGCTCTTCATTGGTCGGTATCGCTAAAACCCTGACGCGAGAATTATCAGAAGAAATATCAACCTCTTTTCCGATTGTCGTTTCATTTTTGCCTTTATCAAGCTCTATACCGAGGAATCCAAGCCCTTGGCACGTCAGCTCTCTCACCTCGGGAGAATTCTCGCCGACGCCGGCTGTAAATATGATAGCATCCAGGCCTCCCATTGCCACGGTATAAGAGCCGATATACTTCTTCAGACGGTAGCAGTACATATCCAGAGCAAGTTTGGCATTGGAATGCCCAGCATTGGCGGCTTCGATTATTTCTCGCATGTCTGAGGAGACTCCGGAGACGCCAATCAGGCCGGAATGCTTGTTAAGCAAAGTGTTGGCTTCGTGTAGAGACAATTCCTCCCGTCCCATAACATGCAGTATTACAGCCGGGTCCATATCACCGCAACGGGTTCCCATAAGAAGACCTTCAAGAGGAGTAAAACCCATAGAAGTGTCAATCGAGGCACCCCTATCAACCGCGCAGACCGAGGCGCCATTACCGAGATGGCAGGTAATCATTTTCAGTTCCTCGATCGGTTTGCCAAGAACGGCTGCCGCGCGGTGGGAGACATACGAATGAGAGGGACCGTGGAATCCGTATCTGCGGATACCGTATTTTTTATACATCACATAGGGGATTCCATAGACATAAGCATGAGGCGGCATCCGGTGATGGAAGGCGGTATCAAATACCGCTACCTGCGGAATACCGGGCAGGGTTTTGTTGCAAGCCTGAATACCGCGAATGTTATGTGGATTATGCAATGGCGCAAGGTCGATAAGATTACGAATCTCGGCCAAGACCTCTTCGGTGATAAGCACAGATTCGGTGAATCTTTCTCCTCCGTGGACCACGCGATGCCCGATAGCATGGATCTCTGATCTGTCTTTTATCACGCCATGATTGGCGGACAAAAGAATCGATATTACATAATTTGTGGCCTGGATATGGTCAAGAATCTCGCCGGAGACTTTAACTTCAGGCCGATCAAACGGTTTATGAGAAAGGACAGCCCCGGACATACCGATACGGGAGATCATCCCTTTGGCCAGGGCAAACTCCTTCTCCATATCGAACAACTGATATTTTATTGAAGAAGAGCCGCAATTTAGGACGAGAATATTCATTTTTGCTTTCTGTCAGCGTCGGACCTTGGCGGCCCGATCTTAATGGTTTCGGCTATGGGTATTTCGCCGGAGATTCGATTTCCTTCTTTATCATATAAGAAAAATCCCTGGCCGGTCTTGACGCCGAGATGCCCGGCACGCACCATCTTCCTGAGCAAAGGACAGGGATTATATTTATGTTCGGATAATTCATTTAGGAGATTCTCCATCCAGGACATCACTACATCGAGTCCCATGGCATCGGCCAAAGCCAGTGGCCCCAAATTGAAGCCGTATCCCAATTTCATAGCCGTGTCGATATCCTCGGCGGTGGAGACGCCCTCCATCAAAACGTGCATCGCTTCATTGAGAAGCGGCACGATTATACGGGTCGTCACATATCCAGGGTATTCGTAAACAAGAACGGGGGTTTTCCCCAACAAGTCGGCGAATTCCCGGGCTCTTTTGTAGGTATCATCCGAGGTTTTGAGACCGCGGACAACTTCCACCACTGGAATTTTAGGAACCGGATTCAGAAAATGCATTCCGATTATCCGTTCGGCGCGGTTGGTGACCGCCGCCAGCTCTGTTATGGATAGAGTGGCGGTATTAGTGATGAATATGGTCTCTTCAGGGCAGAGATCGTCAAGCTTTTGCAAAAGCTCTCTTTTCAGACGAATATTTTCGGGGATCGACTCTATAACTATTCCGGCTTCACGCGCCACTTGAAGGTCAGCCGAAGGGGTGATGCGAGATAGAATAGCCTTCTTATCAGCCTCTGTCAGCGCCCAGCGGGTGATGGCATGATCAAGACTATCTCTGGTTTTATCGATACCCAGTTTAGCTATCTTGATAGTTCTGTCAAGGAGGACAACCTCAGTACCGGTCGTGGCGATTGCCTCTGCCAGTCCCCGACCCATAACCCCGGCTCCGATGATGACGATTTTACTTGCGGGCATCATTTATCTCCCTGCCAATATGTGAAAAAAGTAACAAAGCAACGGTAATATATATATTGGCGCCTGGAGGGCAAGAATTTTTTGCAGGTTTCTGCGATGAACAATTGATTGGAGCAGAAAAGCATAAGTAGTAATTTGGCTCGCTAATATTTTCCTTGACAGAATCGATAGATAATTATATGATGTAAAGTTTAGGAACTGATTGAGTTGAAAGCAGATTCCGAAAAAGACTTGGGCGATTAGCTCAGATGGCTAGAGTACTTGCTTGACATGCAAGGGGTCACTGGTTCGATCCCAGTATCGCCCACCATTCTTGGCGGGATATCGGCCGTATAACAAGAGGCGGTCTATGCCCGCTTATAGTATGAGTTGAGAAAATGAGCGACAATGGAATAAAGATTAAATTTCCTGACGGCAATGAAAAGAGTTTCCCGAAAGGGATCACCGGTCATGAATTGGCCAAGTCTATCTCGTCCAGTCTTGCCAGGGAGGCTATTGCCATAAAGATAAATGGCACGGTCAGAGACCTTTCTTGCCCGATTGAGAATGATTCCCCTATTCAGATTCTGACCTTTGATTCGCCGGAGGGGAGACAGGTTTTCTGGCATTCCAGCGCCCATATCATGGCCCAGGCGGTTCAGGGGCTTTTCCCTGGTGTCAAGCTGGCGATTGGCCCGGCAATTGATGAGGGATTCTATTACGACTTTGAAGTAGAGAAGCCGTTCTCGCCCGAAGATCTTTGCAAGATTGAAAAGCGGATGGGTGAGATAATTGAGCAAAAAGCCGAGTTCAAGCGCGAGGATATTAGCCGCGAAAAAGCGCTTGAAAAATTCCGCAAACAGGGTGCGCAATATAAAGTGGAAATGCTGGAGCGGGATATTCTTGATTCTCAGGTCACAGTCTATAAGCATTCCAGTTTTGAGGATCTCTGTCGCGGCCCCCACATACCTAATACTGGAATTGTCAAGGCCTTTAAGCTGATGACCTCATCGGGAGCCTACTGGCGGGGTGATGAAAGGAATAAGATGCTTCAGAGAATCTATGGCGTTTCCTATCCCAAGAAAAGCATGCTTGACGAGTATCTTTATCGTCTGGAAGAGGCCAAGAAGCGCGATCATAGAGAGCTCGGGAAGCAGTTGGGATTATTCCATATCACCAATGAAGTCGGAGCTGGTTTGATCCTCTGGATGCCTAAGGGCGGGATAATCAGAAATGAGATTGAAAATTTCTGGCGCGAGGAGCATTTGAAAAATGGGTATAGCATTGTCTTTTCCCCCCATATAGCGAATTTGGATCTTTGGCGGCGCTCCGGTCATACCGATTTCTATTCTGAGAATATGTATCAGCCGATGAGGGTTGACGAAATCCAGTATCAACTAAAACCGATGAACTGCCCTTTTCACATTATAATGTATAAATCGCGCCGGTGGAGCTATCGCGAATTGCCTCTGCGGTGGGCAGAGCTGGGGACGGTATATCGCTATGAGATGCCCGGCGTACTCCATGGTTTGATGCGCGTCCGCGGTTTTACTCAGGATGACGCGCACCATTTTGTATCGCCGGATAATATGGAAGATGAACTGGTCTGGCTGTTGAAATTCTGTATTCATATATTGAATCCATTTCATCTTAAAGAATATGACATCTATCTTTCTACTCGTCCGGAGAAGGCCATTGGCGACCCAGCCGACTGGGTCAAGGCTGAAAATGGGCTCAGGCATGCGCTTGATACTTTAAAGCTGAAGTATGGTGTGGACGAGGGGGGCGGAGCTTTTTACGGACCGAAGATCGATATAAAGATAAAGGACGCGTTAGGTCGAAGTTTCCAATGTTCCACTATTCAGTTCGACTTCAGCCTGCCGGAGCGGTTTGACTTGACTTTCGCCGACAAAGATGGACAGTTGAAAAGACCATATATGATTCATCGCGCCCTTTTGGGGTCGATTGAACGATTCTTCGGCGTTTTGATAGAGCATTATGCGGGAAATTTCCCGCTCTGGCTGGCGCCGGTGCAGGTTAAAATTCTGCCGGTCACTGATGAAATCAATTCCTATGGCGAAACTGTCTTGAGTCGGCTGAAAGACGAAAATATTCGCGCGGAGCTGGATTCCCGTTCCGAAAAAATCGGGCATAAAATTCGTGAATCTGAGTTGCAGAAAATACCATATATGCTTATAATAGGGGCTAAAGAAAAAGAGACCGGCGCTGTGTCTCTGCGGTTGCATGGAAAAGGCGACATGGGCGTTATGGAGCTTGGCAAATTCATTAATGTCCTGAAGGCGGAAATAAAAGAAAAGGCTTTTGAGTCAAAGCTAACATAAGGGAGGATAATATAGTCCAGAGAGGAATCCGGGTAAACGAGCAGATAAATATATCTCCGGTAAGATTAATCGGGGCTAATGGCGAGCAGGTCGGAATTATCCCGGTTAGAGAAGCTGTCGGGAGGGCTCGCGAAGCCAATCTTGATTTGGTGGAAGTCGCCCCTAACAGTCGTCCGCCGGTCTGCCGGATAATGGATTTTGGGAAATATAAATACGAGTTGGCCAAGAAGGCAAAACTGGCCAGAAAGAAACAGCATGTAGTTCAGCTCAAGGCGATGCGTTATCGCCCCAAGATAGATGAGCATGACTTTCAATTTAAGACCAGGCATGTCAGGGGATTTCTGATGCAGGGAAGCAAGGTCAAGGTATATGTCATGTTTAGCGGCCGCGAGATGGCGCATACGGAATATGGTTACAAGCTTCTTGAGAAGGTTACTCAGGAATTAAGCGATATAAGCACGGTTGAACAGAACGCCAAGCTGGAAGGTCGGAATCTATCAATGATTTTGAACCCGAAACCACAGGCGGCGAAGCCTAAACAGCAAAAAAGGAAAGAAGATGCCCAAGATAAAGACGAACCGAGCGGCGGCCAAGCGCTACAAGAAGACAGCCACCGGTAAGATTAAGAGGAAGAAAGCGTTTCATTCGCATATATTAACGAAGAAAACCACCAAACGGAAAAGAAAACTCCGTCAGGCGGGTATGGTAAGCAAAGCTGATAAGAAAAGAGTCGGCAAACTTATTCCTTATTGATAATAATTGTAAACGGTTGATTTCAGGAGATTGAAAAATGCCACGCGCAATGAATAATGTCGCTGCTCATAAAAGACATAAGAAGGTTTTGAGAAAGGCCAGAGGAAATTTCAGCGGACGGTCCCGTCTCTATAGAACTGCCGTGGAAACGGTTCATAAAGGAATGGCTTATTCCTTCCGTGACAGGAAAAATAAAAAGCGGGAATTTCGCCGTCTCTGGATAGCCAGAATTTCTGCGGCCACCAGAATTTTTGGCACTAATTATTCGACTTTTATCAAAGGTCTCAAAAAGGCCGGGATTGGGTTGGACAGAAAGGCTTTGGCCGACATTGCCGCCCGCGATCTGGCGACATTCGGTCGACTGGCTGAAATGGTAAAGAACGCCTAACCCGGAGAAAATATGTCCGGGACCAACCAGATTTCCTCCCTTTTATCGGAAGCTCTGGAGGCGGTCGCCTCGGCTAATTCAGTAAAAGAGCTTGAGGCGGTCGACAATAAATATTTGTCCCGCAAGAGTGGGTTGCTGACTTCTATTTTAAAATCCTTGAAGGACCTCCCGATTGATGAACGCAAGCAATTGGGTTCTGCCGCCAATGAAGCTCGTCAGAGGCTGGAGCAGGCCATGTCGGAGGCAAAAGAGAAATTTCAGTCTCCGATTGCTGATACATCCTTCGATCCTACGTTGCCGGGCATCAGCCATCGAATTGGGGCGGTGCATCCGATCACCCGAGTAATTGATCGGATATGCGAATCATTCCACGGAATGGGTTTCACCATAGCGCGCGGTCCGGAAATTGAGACCGATTATTATAATTTTGAGGCTCTGAATTTTCCCCCCGACCATCCTGCCCGCGACATGCAGGATACATTCTATATAGAGGGCGGGCTTCTTCTCCGCACTCATACAACCCCGGTGCAGGTGAGAGAACTGGAAAAATCAAAACCGCCGGTGAAGATTATCACTCCCGGAAAGACCTATCGCAATGAAGCGATTTCAACCCGTTCATATTGTGTCTTCCATCAGGTCGATGGCTTTCTTGTGGATGAGGGGGTTACTATGGCGGACCTGAAGGGAGTACTCGTCGCCTTTTGCCGCGATTTTTTTGGTGAAGAACTAAAACTGCGATTCAGGCCAAGCTTTTTCCCATTCACGGAACCGTCGGCGGAAGTCGATATCTCCTGCTTTTTATGCGGGGGCAAGGGGTGCCAGCTGTGTAAATATGAAGGGTGGCTGGAGATTCTCGGCTGTGGAATGATCGACCCCAACGTATTGGACAAGGTCGGATATGATTCTGAAAAATATACGGGGTATGCCTTCGGCATGGGGGTCGAACGAATAGCAATGCTTAAATACAAGATAAACGATATTAGGCTGTTCTACGAAAATGATATTCGGTTCATAAGGCAGTTTAAGTAATGCAGATACCGTACAGCTGGATAGTGGAATTGACAGGTGTAACATGGCCGGCCCGCGAAATGGCCAACCGGTTGACTCTTTGCGGCACGGCGGCCGAGGCCTCCGAATTCCTCGAGGAATCATTCGAAAATATTGTTGTCGGCCGGATTGATGAATTGGCGCATGTTGAAGGAAGCGATCATCTTCAAAGGGCGGTTGTTAATACGGGGAGTGAAACATTTCAGGTCGTCTGTGGAGCGCCCAATGCCGTCAAGGGACAGAAAATTGTTTTTGCAAAAATCGGAGCCAGGCTCAAAGGATTCGGCGAATTGAAAAAGGCCAAACTTCGCGGCGTCGAATCCTATGGCATGATATGCTCGGAAGCGGAGCTTGGCATAACCGACGACCATTCCGGTATCATGGTTCTGGAAGATGGCGCCCCTCTTGGCATGCCGGCTGATGAACATCTGGGGCTGAATGATTATATTTTCAAATTTGATTTAACACCCAATCGCCCGGATTCGCTGTCGGCAATTGGCATCGCCCGGGATGTTGCCTGTTTGGCGGAAACGCAAATTCAAAGACCTGATTATAAATTGCTGGAATCAAACCAGAAGGCATCCGATCTGGTCAAGATTTCCATCGATGACGCTTTGGCTTGCCCTCGCTATGCGGCCAGAATAATAAAAGGGGTCAAGATTGGACCATCCCCCTGGTGGATTAAAAGAAAATTATTGCTCTCAGGAATTCGGCCAATCACAAATGTGGTTGATATCACCAATCTGGTGATGCTGGAGATGGGGCATCCTCTTCATGCTTTTGATTATCGACGCTTCGGTAGGAAAGAGGTTTTGGTCAGACGGGGAAAGCCCGGGGAGAGGTTTACGACGCTTGACAAGAAAGACCATGAACTAACGCCGGATATTCTGTTGATCACCGATGGCGTGAAGGGAGTAGCCGCCGCGGGAGTAATGGGAGGGCTGGAATCGGAAGTTTCATCTGACACGACTGATGTCCTTCTTGAGTCGGCCTATTTTGATCCAGTGACTATCAGGAAAAGCAGGCTTAGGCTCGGGATGACTTCGGAATCATCGATCAGATTTGAGAAGGGAACGGATCCTAACATTGTCCCGGATGCGCTGGAACGGGCGGCATATCTTATTCAGAAATATGCGGGGGGCGAGGTTCTTGGAGGGATTGTTGATTGCTACCCGAAGAAGATTGAGCCGATTGTGATCAAGCTCAGGCCTTCCCGTGTAAATGCCATTCTCGGAACGAATATTCATGTTAATCGAATGGTTAAGATATTGAAGGGAATTGAATTTACGGTCATAGATAAAGAAATACTTGAAGTGATGATTCCGACTTTTCGACCCGACATAACGCGTGAAATTGACCTAATTGAGGAAATTGCCCGGATAGAGGGGTATGATAAGATTCCCGCGGCTGATAGGAATATCGGGCCGCTTTTTACTCATCTGCATCCCGATGATAAATTCAGACAGTTGCTGAGAGGAACACTGACTGCACAGGGATTTGATGAAATTTATGGTTCCAGCATGGGCGACCCCAATCTACTCAAATTGCTCGAACCCGATAAAAACAGTATTAGAGTTCTGAATCCGATTGCCGAGGATCTGGCGGTCTTGCAAAACAGTTCATTGTTTTCGTTGTTGAAAGCGGTGGCTAATAATTATGCCCAGAGGAATACCGACCTGCGGCTGTTTGAAATTGGGAAGGCATTTGTTCAATCAGTCGAATCCGGCAAGTCTCCCGATGAAATCGAGGAAATCGGTATTGCCCTTTCGGGGAAATCCGACGACAGGTGGTTCGAGCGTGGAAGGGAACATGATTTCTATGAATTAAAGGGAGTTATAGATTCACTAATCGAAAAAGCTCGCAATCCAAAGATTAGTTATCAGCCGACTTCTCGTCACGTTCTTGAAGCTAAACTGGCGCTTGAGCTGAGATCGGGAGGCAATATACTGGGATATGCGGGGCAAATTGAGCCCAAAATTGCGAAAGCTTTTGATATAAAGCAACCAGTGTTTGCCGCCGTATTGGATTTCAAGATTCTTCTGGACAGCCAACAGCTGGAGCCAGCCTACGAAGCATTGCCGCGTTTCCCAGCCGCGCCGCGAGATTTGGCGATTGTTGTTGATGAATCGGTCAAAGTTGGTGATATTTTAGACCGTATTAGAGAGGCAGGTGGAGAACGGTTGGAGAGTGTGGGGCTTTTCGACTTATATCACAGTAAACATATAGGAGAGGGGAAAAAATCGCTGGCCTTCTCGCTAATCTATCGTTCACGCGAGAGAAGTTTAGAAAATGAGGAAGTTGTTGAATATCAAGACAAAATAATAGAATATCTAAAGAAGTACTTTAGCATAGAAATAAGAGAAAGTTGACCGACATGGATACCCTTGAAAAATTGGAAGAGAAAATAAACAGGGCGCTGGCATTGATAGAAAGATTGACGGAAGAGAATAAGACGCTGAAATCCGAGAATGAAAGCCTTAAAAGGGAATTAAGCGAGACAAAATCCCGGCTCTCCAAAGTGGAATCATTGGATTTAGAACGTTCGGAAAAAATGAAGGGGAAGCTAAACAATATTCTTGAGAAATTGGGGGCGCTGGAACAGATTTAATTTTGTTATAATATACTTGACAAACGGCATTAAATTATTGAAATATTTATTTGTCCGTAGATGTGGGAAGATGATACGAGATAAATTTGAGGAATTGATATTTCTTAATGACGGCTATATCGGATAAAAAGCAGACAGTTAAGGTCGTAATTTTCGGTGAAGAATATCCTATCCGGGGAATTGCCGATCCTGAATATATTTTGCGTGTTGCCGACTATGTTGACAAAAAAATGCGTGAAATAGCCTCCAAATCAAAATATAAATCTCTCGACAAGTTAGCTATTCTTACCGCCCTAAATATTGCCGGGGAGTTGTTTGATTTGGATGAGCAGAGGACCAGTAGTCTTTCAAGTGTGGAAGACCGGGCCAGGAATATTCTGGAATTGATAGACAGCAAGCTGTCTTCGTCTGAAAGCGAATAGCTGATTTCTCATTTATTCTCAAAATTGTCTTCTTATTACGAGGTAACTTTTTAGATAGATTGCCCCGATTCAACCGGGGCGAGGAGGACCAATGAATGGCGCTCTTCTGATTGTTCTTTTCTCGGCGTTGGCCGCCATTGCCGGATTTGGTGTGGCCTGGCTTATTTTGCGCCGAATTGCAGATACCAAAATCTCCAACGCCGAAGAAACCGCGCGGCGAGTTGTCACTGAGGGTGAAAAAGAGGCCGAAATCAAGAAAAAGGAGGCCCTATTAGAAGCTCGGGAGGAATGGTATAAGGTAAAATCCAATTTTGAGCGGGAACTTCAGAATAGAAAGAATGAAGTCCAAAAAGTTGAGAAGAGACTTCAGGAAAAAGAATCCGGCCTTGATAAACGAATTGAGGCTTTTGGAAAGCGTGAAAAGGACTTGCAATTCCGCGAAAGAACTGTGAGTGGCCGCGAAAAGGGAATCACTCTTCGAGAACAGGAATTGGAAAGAGCGTTGCAGGCGCAGAACGAGAAGCTGGAGAAGATTGCTCAGATGACCGCCGATGAGGCCAAACGGGAATTAAAAGATAATCTTATCGGCGAGGCAAAATATGAAGCGGCCGCCATGGTAAAGGAAATAAAGGATACGGCTGAACGTGATGCTGAGAAAGAGGCCAGAGAAGTAATCATTGGCGCTATTTATCGGTGTGCCGCAGATCATGCGGTTGAATCAACCGTATCGGTCGTGAATCTTCCGAATGAAGAAATGAAAGGGCGAATAATCGGGCGTGAGGGGCGCAATATCCGTTCCTTCGAGACCGCCACCGGCATTGACGTTATTGTAGATGACACTCCGGAAGCGGTTATTTTATCAGGATATGATCCGGTTAGAAGGGAAATCGCCAGAATGGCGCTGGAGAAATTGATTTCCGACGGCCGTATTCACCCCACTCGTATAGAGGAAGTAGTGGAAAAAACTCAGAAAGAGATGGAGATGATAATCCGCGAGACCGGCGAACAGGCCTGCTTCGATGTCGGAGTGCAGGGGCTTCATCTCGATGTTATCAAACTGTTAGGCAAACTGCGGTATCGTACATCGTACGGCCAGAATGTGCTTCAGCATTCCAAAGAAGTCTCTATGCTGGCCGGGCTGATGGCGTCTGAATTGGGCCTTGACCCTAATATCGCAAAGCGAGCAGGGTTGCTCCATGACGTGGGTAAAGCGATTGACCGTGAGACGGAGGGGACTCACACTGAAATAGGAGCCAATTTTCTGACCCGCCTCGGCGAGAATCCAATTATTATCAATGCTGTCGCGGCACATCATGGCGATATACCGGCTGAAAGCCCATATCCGATTCTCGTGCAAGCTGCCGACGCTATTTCCGGAGCGAGACCGGGGGCGCGTCGTGAACCGCTCGAGGCCTATATTAAGAGGTTGGAGAAGCTTGAGGATCTGGCGGATTCCTTCAAGGGCGTGTCGAAGGCATTTGCCATTCAAGCCGGGCGGGAGATTCGTGTCATTGTCGAGTGTGAGACAGTTGATGACCTGATGGCTACTATTCTTGCCGGCGATATTGCCAAGAAAATCGAGCAGGAGATGGAGTATCCTGGGCAGATTAAGGTCACGGTTATTCGGGAAACAAGAGCAACTGAATATGCCAAATAGGATTTGGGTATGTCGCTTATAAAGATTCTCTTTTTCGCTGATCTGGTTGGCAAACCCGGGCGATTCATTCTCTCGCAGTACTGCAAGCCGCTGAAAGAAAAATTCAGCGCCGATTATGTTATCGCTAATGTCGAAAATGCCGCCGGCGGCTTCGGGATCACGCCGGAGATGTCCAAGAAGGTATTCTCGTATGGTGTTGATTGCCAGACTTCGGGCAATCATATTTGGGATAGAATGGATATTCAAAAATACATCGATGAACAACCCAAATTGCTTCGCCCGGCCAATTATCCCCCAGGCGTTCCCGGTTCGGGCGTACTGATCGATGATGCAGGGGGCGTAAAGATCGCCATTCTTAATCTTATGGGCCGAACTTTTATGAAAGAAATCGACTGCCCATTTCGGGTAGCCGAAAAAGAGATAAGAAGAATAAGGGAAACAACCGAGACTATTATTGTCGATTTTCATGCCGAAGTGACATCGGAAAAGCAGGCTTTATTGTACTATCTTGACGGCAAGGTGTCGGCCATAATCGGGACGCATACGCATGTTCAAACTGCCGATGAAATTGTTTCCGACCGGGGAACGGCTTATGTCACAGATGTCGGGATGACCGGAGCCCACGATTCAATTATCGGCATGGAGAAAACCCCCTCGCTGGACAGATTCCTGACCGGTATGCCAAAAAGGTTTACATGCGCCACCGATGACCTCAAAATTTCCGGCGCGCTAATTACGATTGACACCTCCGATGGAGGAGCCGAGGCAATCGAACGGTTCCGGATAGATTTTAGCGGCGAGAAACCGGAAGAATCTGAAATGAAAGGGACATGATTCTATGGCGGCGACGCTTATTGACGGCAAGAAGGTTTCGGATGAGATAAAGGCTGAGCTAAAAGCAAGAATTGAAAATCTCAGACATTGTGACGTTATCCCTGGCCTGGCGGCAGTGCTAATCGGGAATAATCCGGCGTCGGAGACCTATGTCAGCAGTAAGGCCAAAGCCTGTGATAAGATTGGAATCTACTCGGAAGTGATCCGGAGGGAGGCCGTCGCTACTCAGGACGAATTGTCGGATATTATAAGGGAACTGAATCGCCGTTCGGATATAGACGGCATCCTGGTTCAATCGCCTTTGCCTGAGCATATCGACGAATTGGCCGTGACACTGCTTATCAGTCCCGAGAAAGATGTGGATGGATTTCATCCATTTAATGTCGGGATGTTGCTTCTGGGTCGGCCGCTATTTCGACCATGCACTCCGTACGGCGTCATGGAGCTTCTTAGAAGATACGATATTGACACGGCGGGCAAAGAGGTTGTTATCCTCGGGCGTTCCAATATTGTGGGGAAACCGCTGGCGGCGATGCTTGTTCAAAAAGAGAAATTTGCCAATGCCACCGTGACAATCTGCCATTCCAGAACGGCAAACATCAAAGAGGTCTGCCGGCGGGCGGATATTTTGATCGCGGCAATGGGGCAGGCGGAGTTTGTTAAAGCAGACATGATAAAAGATGGGGCCGTGGTCATTGATGTCGGGATAAACAGGATGCCGGATTTGTCTTCGGAAAAAAGGTATAAACTGGTCGGAGATGTCGATTTTGTGGCTTGCAGGATTAAGGCATCATTCAGTACCCCTGTCCCCGGGGGGGTTGGCCCG
>CAZCFT010000021.1:0-31240 GCA_964498015.1 uncultured Ignavibacteriaceae bacterium | reverse complement strand
AACCCGTCAAAAGCCGGATTTACAACTATGGCATGGTGGCGTATTCGTGTCCGGCAGTGGCCGGATCAGGTTCGTCAAAAGCCGAATCAGGCCTTCTGACTGACCTTGTGACTGATTCATCACAACCTTATTACCTGTCATCCCGTGCCTTGACACGGGACCCAGAAATCAGTAACTGATTTGCACTTAGCAACCACTCTCTGGGTTCCCGATCAAGTCGGGAATGACGATTTGGGGTTACTTCTCTCCATTATCTAATGCCTCATATCCATCAGGGGGGTTTTCAACAAGCCCGAAGGATGAGGGGATAGGAAGAGTGTTCTCCGGTAACACACGTTGTTTCAACAAGCCCTTTGGAAAAATGCTTGAGGAAAATGAAAAAGCCCCGGTTGGATGCGGGGCTTTTTTATCTATTTGGAAATTCCGGTCAGAGACATGATCCCCAACGGGCTAATTTCCTTCTTTTTTCTCAGGGTTTACTTCCACTTTCTTTTCTTCCTTTTTGGGCTCTTTAGGAGGTTCTTTTCCGGCCGCTTTGATTATCAGGGCGGGGACAATGCCTTCCGAAGGAGGAGTTACCAGAAGGAGGGAATTTCCGGGGGGAGTGGTGGTTGTATCAACCTTGAAACCGGAGATGTCCTTTTTGTCAAGAGATGAAACGAAGATGGTCGCAATTCTGCCCTTGCCGGCAGGCATCGGGGGAATTGAGATGCCAACATCGGCTATCAACCCAATTGTGACACACTGGGTAGAAGTATCCGGACGGCCAATTTTGACCCGAAAGTTCTCGGCACGGCCACCGTTACCAAAATTAGTGGAATCGGCCACAAGTCTGTTCTGGCCGGCGCTGAATGTGACGGGAACAGAAATGGCGACTATTTCTTCATCATTTATCATAGAAACATTGATTCCCCAATTGCGGGCGTCTATCTGATATGGTTCGACAATTATGGTATCCATGGCGCCGAATTTGTCTTCCTGTTGGGCCGCCAGACCGCCTGCAAGCGTTATCAGCAAGATTATCCCAAATAACGCTATAGTTTTTGAATTCATTTTTCCTCCAGCTTTCTCAGATTATAAATATGGTTTTATTTCTTAACATCGGTAATTAATTCAGTCTTTTTACCCTCGCCGATGGGTAATAGTTCCCTTTTCAGGCGAGTAATAAGAGCCTCGGCTTTTTGGGGATCATCAAGTTTTTCTCTATAAACTGCCGCGGCATTAAGTAGGGCGTTTTGTCCAATTTCACTTTGAGGGAATTTATCATTGATTTCTTCAAGATATTTTATAGCTGTTTCCCATTTTTCTTCCCGCCGCGCGACTTCGGCCTTATAGGACATGGCAGAGGCTTCCACCGCCGAACCGGAATACTGTCGCCCTATTTTGTCATAGAATTCCTCGGCCTGTCGATACCATTTCTCGGCCGATTCTACATCACCGGATTGTTGATAATGATCGGCAATGACGAAGAAGGCATTGAAAGCCTGTTCTGTTGTGGAGTAATTAGCAGTAAGCCAGCGGAATTCATCTTCGGCAAGACTCCATTTTCCTTCTTGGGCGAACGACATAGCGATGTAATTTTGGGGTATCGGATTATTCTGAAAATAGCGAGGATAATTATCCTTAAGAAAAGCCATGATCTCACGGCACTTATTATAATTCCCGCTTTCGAAGAAGGCTTTTCCCTTACGGGCATGAAGAGCCGCGGTGAGCATTGAATCTTGAGATTTCTTAAGAAGTTCGTCATACAGAGAGATGGCGGCCGGGTAATTTTTCTTGCCTGAGGAAGTTATATCGGCGATCATAGTAGCCGCTTCAAGATCGATTTGACCAGTGGAATCTTTAATCTGGCGAAGGTTTTCAATGGTCTTATCCCATTCCCCCTCATTAAGATACAGTCTTGCCAGATTGCTTCGAGCGTCAGTGCAGAGAGCTGAATTGGGCCATTCTGCGGCCAGTCTTTCGTAATAGGATTTTGCGGATTGGATCTGATCTTTGAAGGCGGATGAGTCGCCCAACAGCCTATAAACCCTCACAAGTTCGAATGGCAGATTCAGGGCCTCAGTTAGAATATGATTTTCATTATCAACCGGGGGATAGAAAGTATCGATGATTGACCGAAAAACCCTCATCGCCTCGGACCAATTCCCATTCGCCTGAAGAGTGCGCGCCAGATTCAACTCCGACGTTAAGAGAGGGGTCCCTTTGAGCGTCGTGACGGCCAATAGCTTATGCAGAATGATGATCGAAGAATCATAATTGCGTTGAAAATAATAAATACTCGATAACCGGTTTACAGCCATGAAAGCGATTGATTCGAGTTCTTGACGCTCCTCAGGATATTTTTCCAGTGGAACAGAATCCAGATATTTCCAAGCATATTCGGCCACGTTCATATATGAGGCTTTTATCTTTTTCCATTGCTCCAGGTTTCTCAAATCCGGTCTAATTCCAGCGGCCTCATAGGCCTTTTCTGCCTGCCGCAGTAGTTTTTCAGCCTTATATCGAATGGCAATACTGCTGTTTTCAGAGCATCCGACCAAGAGCAGGGCAAGCAGAGATAATATGGTCAGCTCTAAGAGGATGTTATTATTTCTTTGTCTCAAAATATTTTGCTAAAAAAAGTTAAAGGTTTTCGACTCAAAGATAATCAGTCATAAATAAAGAGCCTGCTATTTAGTTCGGAAAAGATGATAAAAAGATTTAGGTCTGTCAAGAGCGCGGAGAAGGATAAAAAAGAAAGGCAAAGGCCCTGGCCTTGTTCCTTAGATTTTTGCTCAGCCCACATAAGGGAAATAATTTCTGCAGAATTACTATCGGGTCGATGTTGTTTCAGAGCCCGGCCTTAGATAAAAGGAGTAAATATGAAAGAAATCTTTAATTCATCATCGACCAAAGTAACTTCTAAAACCTGGGATATCATCAAAAATAGAGGCGATGAGAAATCGCTTCTATATTTCCCCGGTACGGGGGGAAATTATGGGCGGCAACTCTCTTGGAGCAATAATGGCCTCAGCTCCCAGAAATTCCGGATTGATCTCTACCGATTTCTGCGGGATAACATCCCCTTGCTAAATGCCTGTATTTGGACTTGGAGTCGTTTATCTTCGGCTCCCGGCAGGTTTGAAATAGACGATTCTCCCGTTGCGGTCAAGTTGAAAGCAAGTAATTATCTGGAAAAGTTGGCATTTAGGCTTTATCCGTTTTCATTTCACAAGATGGGAGGACTGGAATCATTTCTTCCGCTTCTTTTTAGTTCGCTTTTCACCGATGGGGCTTTTGCAGGGTTTGTGATAGTAGATTCAGAATCGGGCGGAATTGAAAAATTTCAACCGATTGACCCGGCCTATATTGCGCAGGACGAGAGTTCACCGTCTGGCGGGATTATCTTGCAGACCGACAAAGGTGATTTGAAAATCGTCAGCGACGATTTCTACTATTTTGGTCTGAATACCGATATTCGACATGGACTCGGGAAATCGATATTGAATGCCATTCCGTTTGTTTCCTATATAGAGCAACAGTTGATTGACGACATGCGCCGTACATCCCATAACGCCGGATATCACCGTCTTCATGTTAAGATTATACCGCCGGAGAAGCAATCGGGCGAAAGCGATGAGGCCTATGTGGGAAGAATCAATGAATATTTTGATTCGACCGTATCGATGATCAAAGCATGCGATCCGGAAGACAACCCGGTGACCTGGGATAATGTGAAAATAGAGTATATCGGTCCGGATAATGCCCGGGGCGTCGGAAATACGTGGTTTTTCAATCATCGCGCCATGGTGGAGGAAATTTGTTCAGGAACCAATCTGGCTCCGTTCATGCTCGGTTACAGCTATGGCACCACTCACAACTGGGCGCAGTTCAAGTACGATTTGGTAATGCGGCAGGCTCTGTCGATTCAGAGGCAGACTGCTCGATTTCTCGAATGGCTGGGGAACATAGAATTGGCCCTAAAAGGGCTTGATTGCCATTGCCGGTTTGTATTTGACAATGCCTTGACTTATCTGGCTTCCGAACGCGCCGAGATAGAAAAAACGAAAGTTGAAAATATCATCAAATTATATTCGGCCGGGTTGGTAGATAAAGAAGCGGCTCAGGGGGCGGCGAAGGGACTGGTATAGTACAGACTGAAATCCTGCGACTGGCGCGACGCGTGCAGAGGTCTGTCAGAACGACGGATAAGATGGTACGATATTGCCAGCTATTGATATTGTAACTGACTTACGCTTATCCGTAAGGCGTCGGGCTGATGCGACCGCTTTCTGGGTTCCCCGCCGCGGCGGGGAATGACAGGTAATGGTTCTGCGATGAGCATAAATATGACGTTATGCCATAGCATGCAACATCTTCAATAAGCCCATTAGCTGAAAAAGTGTAACCTGCATTGGTCTGAGAAATTGGATAAGATGGCAGATAAGAAATATGAAGAAGCGCCGCCCGAAGAGGACTTGGAGAAGAGTCTCTGCGAGGCCGATTGGCGTCGGGCGGTACATGATATTCCATTCTTTGCCGAAAATATTCTGGGGATTATTCCTCATGTTGGGCAGAAACTCTGGCTTGGAAACAGCCTGAAATCAGAGAATCTCCTTGTCACCGGTAACCGCTGGGGGAAGTCATTTTCTGAAGCGATAAAAATAATTCACCATGCTATTTTTCGCATAAGAGATTTGCAGTACGATCAATGCGGTAAATATCATATTGTGACAGCCAGTATTACGTTGGATCAGGCAAGGATTATTTTCAATACGGTACTGCGAATTCTCAATAATAATTGCCGCATCAGAGGTCTGATTAGCAAAGTGACTGTGACGCCTTATCCCCGGATAATTATGGGAAACGGCGCCGTAATAGAGGCCCGCTCGACTCAAAGACGAGGAGAGTATCTTCTGGGGAACGATTATGATTATTTCATATATGATGAGATCGCCTTCGACGACGAGGCCGAATATGTGGTGAATGAGGTGGTCAAGATGCGTCTGGCCGACCGGAAGGGAAAACTTGATTTGATTTCCACTCCTAATGGCAAGAACTGGTTTTATCGAAAAATGAAGGAACTGAGGGATCGTCCTGAAGACGCCTATGTGCAATCGGGGGACTCACGAGAGAATAGATATATATCATCGGAATATCTGGAGATGCAGTTGAAATATCTCAGTGACAAAAGGGTGGCGCAGAATATTATGGGGCAGTTTGTCGATTCGGGAGGGGAAGTAATTCCCTCAAAGTATATTGATATCGCTCTGATTCCCGGATCTGCCGGCGCGGGTCAAGTATCGTGCAACAGGGGGCGTTATTATATAACCGGGTGGGATTTGGCGCGCAAAAAAACAGCTACGGTCGGCATTACGATTGAAATCGACAATGGAATTTGTACTGTGGCCGCTCTCAAGAGAATAAGAAAGTGGGAGTGGAATATAATTATATCTGAAATAAGAAATCAGCAGAAGTTGTTTCCGGGCAGGTTGGTTATTGACGCCACCGGATTGGGAGATGTGGTGATTTCTCAGCTGGGCGATTTAAATCCGACTGCGGTCATATTCACGCCAAAGACTAAAGCGGAGTTGTTAACGAATCTGGAGCTGTTTCATTGTATGCGAAAGATTAAATACCATCGATGGGAACTTCCGGACGATGATGGAAGAATTTGGTCTCTGGAAGATGAGTTGCGTTCGGCCCGATGGGATGATAATAACCAATGCGACAGCTTGATGGCAATGGCCTTGGCGTTGTGGCCGCTGAATAAACCGGATGTACCGTTGATTAGTCCGCGGGTGGCGAGGATATAAGTAGCGGATAGGCGTTGCGCAGTATGAAGGGAGTCGCAAGTTCATCGCAAAGTCAATCCCCTGTCGTGAATTGACTTGGGAATGCCGCACGCGGATTCCGGCAGGAAGTCCGCCTGCAACGGACTGCCGGCGCGATTAGCAGAGTTGTTGGTTAGGATGTCTTAGTAAGGAAGATGGGCGCCGTACAGATCGTTGAAAGTGATACATAATGTAGCAATGAAGATAATTCCCGCCACAAGCCACTTGATCGAAATTCTATGCTTTGCCTTATAAACTACCATTTTGCTCCTCGCCGAAATTATAGCAAACATGTTTGGGTATAGAGCAATTCCTGTGCCATAGTCAAGCCTCTCGGGGTTCTCGCTATCTTCTTGCAGTACAATATGTTGATTCCCCAAATCAGACATGAATGAAGGCGCTTAGCAAATTCTATGAACGGGATTGCACACAAGGATAGCAATTTTGCTTCAGGATCGATGGTGATTGCGACAGCGAGCCGGTTTATGACGGAGGTAAGATGAGTAATCTAATTGGAAAAATCACGGCAGAACTGGTTGAGAAGGATAGCATTATTCCTGATCATCTGGTTGAAAAGATAAACGTTAACATACGGCCTCTGGAGCCGGTCAATCGCGATGATGTACATATCCGCGCGATGTATGTTGTCTCCGATCAGGTCAACAGCTTTGGGGGAATATTCCCGGCGGATGAACATCAGAAGTTAATAGAACATTTAATCGATTCGCCGGTTCTGGTCGGTCACAGGAAAGATAGTCTCCCGATAGCCCGTAACTTCCATGCAGAGCAGGTAGCGCTAAACGATGCCAACTGGGTGAAAGTCTATTTCTACTGGCTCAAGAATTCAAAGGCCGGGGAAGAGCTTAAGAATAATATCGACGCCGGCATCTACAAAGAATGCTCTATCAGTTTCATTTTCAGTTTTCCGGAGTGTACTATATGCGGTTCCGATATCCGCGATTGCCGGCACAGGCCGTTTCATAATTACGAAACGCCATCCGGCGAAAAGAAAGAGGCGTATTTTAATTATCGCCGGATTGATAAGGTTCTGGAAACCTCGCTGGTTTATCGGGGATCGGTTAATAATACTTCAATTACGAAGGAATTGGCGTTTCAAAAGGCAGATGATAATTCATCGTTATCCGTAAAACAGCCTCCTGCAATTCCGGCGGTAAACAGAATCTGGAATTTTGATGCTATCGATCAACAAGCCCGGTATCTTGTTATGCCGGCTTATGAGGCATTGCCGGTCATTCTGGAAAAATCAGGGGATGTAATACAATTGCGGCGGCAGGATGGGGCTCCTATCCAGAGCAATCATATCAGTAAAATGCTGGGTACGCTCCGACTGCCTCAAATTAATTTTGCCTGCGATTGTCGCCTGATTGGGTATCGCGGTAAAGAGCGGCAGAAGATATCGGAATTGGGAAAGTTTGTCTGCGGGGAGCAATCTTCCGTTTCACGAGCAGAGCTAAAGATGTACGACCTTATTAATCTTGATGGCGTAGATGTCCTATCATTGAATGCACTTGGAAGACGGGAAAAGCTTGAGGAATTATTCGGCGCCGGCAAAGGGATGCTTCCTCCAGTCGAGTTGATATCGGGAGATAAACTTCATCAGGCGCTGAAGAAAGTCGGAACTCGATATGGAGTTGAGATATTGGCCGACGATTCGACCGAGAGATATTTATTCACCAAACGAAAACTGGCTCCGGCCATTATCAGGTCCAGAGAAGAATGCGGAGGCAGGTTCAAATACAATCTGGCCGTATCTATTGATGGGAAAGAGCTTCCTGCCGCTTCGGCCCTTATGTCGCCTTTGGATTTGTCGGTTGGCGAGAAAATTGACATTGAAGCGACCTCGGTGCATGAAACCGGCGATACAATTGAATTGCTTGACCCGATAATATCCGATTGGTATGGACAGTATGGCTGTCGGCACACATTGTCGAGCTTGCACAGGCCTCATGGTAAGAAACTGTTAGGGAATTATTCTCTGTTCCCGATTAGCCAAGAAGAATTTCATCTGGCGTTAGACTACGGCGATGGCGCTAATGCTGAGCATTATGCCATTCGGCATTATTCTCCGCGACTGCTTGATAGCGGCCGGATGTTTCTTATGGAAAAATCGGAAATCACGGGGCAAATATCGAGCAATGTCCAGGGGACAGGCAGGATAATCAGCTTTACGAATAATGACGGTACTTTGGTTATAGATCTTGACGGATTTCTTTGCGGCAAATTTGCAATCAGGCCCGCACGCCTCAACGGGAAAATGGCAAGGGTGTTTTGTAAGGTCGGTAATATCTGATAGTACTATGAATGATCGTAACAATAAATATCCATGGCTGGCTTATTTGAATCGGCCGCTTGTCAATTTTATCATGGCTCTTTTGGGGATGTCGGCGGCCTATTTTACGACTATCGCGAATATCAAAGTGGAGCTGGCGGAGAAGGCGGAGTCGGTATTAGTCGAGGCAATCGATAAGAAGCTGGCGCGGTTGGAGGTCACTATAAAGGAGGGGCGGGTCAGTAAGGATGAGTTCTTTGAATTCAGAAACAATATCGAGTCGAGGCTATCGAGGATAGAATTTTATTTGACGGAGCAAAGGAGATAGATAGTGAAAGAAATGAATCTAAGCGCAGAATATGTCGAAACGATCTGCCGGAATCTGGAAACGGAGTCGGTCGAATTAATTGACTTTGACTCCCTGAGAAAGGCTCTGGAAGAAGCGGTAAAGCAATTTGCGGATTTCTCGGAATATCTGTCCGAGTTGGAAATGCTAAAAGGGGAATATCGAAATCGGATTCTGGGGATGTTAAAGGCCAATGTTGCGCTCAAGGAAGAGGAGGAGGATATGGAAGTAATTGCGCGGCTTTCTGACAGTCTCTCGGATGTCAGCTCTGATGAATTGATAAAGCTGTATGGCAAGACAGCGGTCCGTTTTCGGGATAATTTCCCGGCGAGTTTTAAGTATTTGACCTATGCGAACAAAAGTAGCGGAAAAAACAATTGGGCTGAATATAAAATCTAATTTGCGGGGATATTTGCCCCTATGGCCATGCGGGTTTCTGCCCGGCCTTAATCATAAATAGTCAAAAGGAGAAATGATGAGCATAAGAGAACAAAATCTGGAAACGATTGCGCCGGTTCTGGCGAGTTTCAAGATATCGCAGACGGCGAGTGTCGACGATTTGAAAGACGCTGATATCGGCAAAGCGGTGACGATCAACAATAATTACACAGTCGGGCCATGCACTTCCGGCTTGTTAGTACTGGGGAAATTGATCGCTCTGACTCTGACCGATGCCGACAATGGCAAGCGGACAGCAACAGTCCAAGTCGGCGGGATATGCCGTCTGCCTATATCGACCACATATCCGTCGGTCGGCAATCGAGTTGTCGGCGGAACGAGCGGTACAGTCCGGCAGGCGCCGGTTCTGACCGGATACGATCCGGCCGGCGGGAATGTGGCACGGGGCGCCGTGCTATCAGTGAATGGAACCACCGATTGCATCATTTTACTTAATTAGAAGGAGGTGAAAAGTGAATTTTAATAAATTCCTGGAATCATCGGCTGTAGAAAAGAAAACGGCCGATTTAGCCCGTCGCGAATTATGCGGTCCGGTTGATCTGAGCCGCGCCTCAGAAATAGCTGTTGATAAAGAGGTTTATCTTGAGGCCGAATCGCGGGGGATGACTTTAAGCGAATTGTTGGAGACGTCAGAATACGACCCGACTCCGGCAGGATGCCCGCTTGATGCTTTCGAGCGGCAGTTGGCGTTGGCTGGAGTAAGATTGGGCGGTTCAAAATCAACCACTGTCGAGCAGTTTTATCAGATGGCTCCAGCGCTGATGCCGGAATTCATCCTTCGTGAAATCAAGAAGGGGCAATCAATGCGTCCGGAGCTGGCGGCGGTCATAGCCAATTCCACGACCGTGGCCAACAATCGTTATACTCCATTCTATATTGACACCTCTTCCACCGATAGTCTGTCCCTCCGCCCTATCGGCGAGGCGAGCGAAATTCCGCAAATCCTGGTTTCCGAGCAGAAGCATTCGATCAATGTCCCGGAGTACGGTCTGGGAATCAAGGCCAGTTACAAAGCGCTAAGATATCGGACGACGGCGCAATTTCGGGTACTACTGTGGTATGTCGGTTTCAGGCTTCAGACTGATAAGATTGGACTGGTAGTCGATTGCATTATCAATGGGGACGGCAATTCGAATCCGGCGACAATTGTAAACGCCGCCGCTACCGGAGCTCTGACTTATGACGACCTCATTACGCTCTGGGCGCAGTTTGCGCCGTTTGAGATGAATACTATTATCTGCCATATCAATAAGATGAAGACCATTCTCACCATGAGTGAATTCAAGGACCCGATGGCCGGATTTCGGTTCCAGAATAAAGGGGAGCTGTTCAGTCCGCTCGGCGCCTCATTGGTACGGTGCGATAATGTCCCGACCGATCTGGTCATCGGGCTGGATGCGCGTTTTGCCATTGAAGAAGTTATCACTCAGCCGCTGATGGTTGAATATGACAAGATTATAGAACAGAGATTCGAAGAGGCTGTTATTTCTGAATCGGTTGCATACGCCAAGGTAATTCGCGAAGCTTCGGTCATTCTGGATACTGTTTTTGTATGATGCTTTAACCCGGTCCGGCATTTTGCCGGGCCGGTTTTCTAAAGGAGCAAAATGCAATATTATTTGACAAATAGCGCCGCCGCCTATAAGGCCGGTATCAGCCCGGTTAAGAGACTATTCCGGGTAGCATCGGGACAGTATGCGGGCAGGGTCGTCATACTTCTTCAGACATCCGCATCGGAAGTCAAGCTTTCGTATTCCGATTATCCGTATTCGGTATGGAGCTCTCTCGCGACTGTTGTCAGCGACAGCGCCGACTATCCATTTGATGCCTTCATGAGCGAAAGCGGGCATATTTATGTTGCCTATACTCTGGGAACAGCAAATGATCTGGTCTTGCGGAAGCTCGCTTTTTCGGAGGGGAACTGGTCGGCCGGGTCGCTGAATACTATATATGACGGCGATGATAATTATTTTCCTTCAATAAATGCCGAGCCGGGCGGCCGCTTATGGGTGAGTTGGAGCCGTCTTTCCGGCGGTCAGTATTATATCAATGCCAAATATTCGGACGATGATGGAGTCACCTGGCCGACCGGTCCGACCAGCCCCGGCACGACTTTGACATCAGGCGGCGATTCGGCTTACTCAAAAATAATTGATCGTGATTCGTACAATTATTGCATCTATACTCTTGGGGCAACCAAGCTGGCCTACCGCAAGAAGCATTTTAATATCACGCTTTGGGATTCGGAAGAATCAATCGCGACCGGAACCGGACTGGACTCTAATTTTGACGCCGCCATTTCGCAGGATGAAAGAATCGGAGTGATATTTGATGATGCAAAAATCAGATATCGCGAATATGACGGTTCCGCATGGGGAGCGCTTCTGGATGTCGACAGCGACGGCGGCGAATATCCGCAAATCAGATTTATCAATAATGTTCCCTATTTGATCTATCTGTCGAATTTTGGCTCGGGGCAGAAGAAGATTCTCTATTCGCGCAGGGAGTCGGTGAATTTCTCCACGCCGGCAGCGCTTGACGCCAGGAAGACGACATTTTCCAAAGCTCTTTGCTATCGGGCAGTATCGGGAAGCTACAACGATTTGACCACGGCGGCGAGCAACAGTACCACTGCCGATATTTATCATTCAGATTCCGGCGTCATGCTTAAGGATATTGGCGACTCATTGTATCTTGGGCTTGACGAGAAATTCCATTATCTGAAAATAATTCTTTCCACAATCGGTTCGGGCGGGGCAGTGAGCTGGCAGTACTTTAATGGTCAGGAATGGGTCTCGTTTGCTCCATGCGGCGGAAATTATAATCTTACCGCCGCCGATAAGGAGCTTCTCTTATGGAATGATTATAATTCCATTCCCTCAAATTGGCAGAAAATATTTGTTGATGGAATTGAAAAGCTCTGGATCAGGTCGGTGGTTTTATCGCCGTTCACGACTGGCCCTATTGGCGCGCAGATAACCTCAATTTCAAATATAGCGGCGATAGCGCTGATGGAGTAAATTATGTCATACACCAATATCGAACTGGTCAAGAAACATATCAGCTTGAGCTCTGAGCCGATCGGCAGGAGAAATGATTATGCCGTAATATTCGGGAGTACAGAATGGGTTTCCCTTCCGGGTCATGCAATCGTTCCCGGGTCTGTTTCGGTGAAGGTTTTGGCGGGCTTTGCACCGGTTATGGAGAATGCAATATTCATCTCCGATGAAATTACTCTTGCTCATAAGCCTCTGGTCAATAATTCGGCGGCGGTGGCCGCGGACAGCTCGCTTGGAATTATTTACAGCGAGAATATCGATTATTCAATCGATGCATCCGGCGGGATTATGAGGCGTCTCTCTGAGGGGAATATTGCCGTCGGGAGCACGGTCATAGTTTGGTATTATTACTATTCGCTATTCGAAGAGGGTAGCGACTATGCAGTGAACTATGCCGAGGGACTAATCCGACGATTAGCGAATGGACAGATACAGTCAGGCCAGACGGTTCTTGTTGATTATGAACTGTCTTCTTATCAGCTTGGCGATGATGTCATTGCCGCGGTTGTTTCTGAAGCCAATGCTATTATCGAGAAGGAAATTGATTTGAAACAGGTTTTTGGAGCCGACCCGGCGCTCCAAACGGCGGCAACATATTTGGCGATGTCCATATTGTGCAGAATCTTGGGGGCGAATGAATCGCAATCCGGCGCAAAGAGCGGCTCAGGATCAAAGTCGGAAGGATGGCTATTACTGTCCGAGAGTTATCGATTTGATTATGAGCGACAAATCAAACCGTTTCGCCCGCAGATGGCAAGAATGAGCGGGCCGACGCTATCTTGAAAGGACTGATAATGCAGGCATTAACATATCTTAGAGGCCGCCGGCTGTGGTTTGTCCGGGATTACAGTATCTGGGGATTGGCCGATGACGCGGAGCTTCTGTATCTTGGATTGGAGAATGTCGATTCCGCCGGACGTCTGATGTTTGGATTATCATCGGTCGGCGGAGCCGCTCAGAATATTCTGTTCGGAGAGATGATTGATTTCAGAGGGAATCATCTGCCGGCGTCGATAAATTCGCCCAGAGTGATTGCCCGCTCGCGTTCGCACCATGCAGTATATCTAATCGGCGAGGAATCCAACAGCGGATTCCGAATTGCTCGGGATCCCGACGCTCCCGGGCCGCTCATGACAGATCTTTTCATATTTGAGCTGGGATAATCCCAATGGACAAGAGGACGCTGAAAGCAAAAAAGGAAAAGATAAAATCAGAGAAGAAGGAGGACCTTGAAATTCTTCAAGAAATACGGGATACGTTGTTTGTGATATTCAACGACAACCCTTTTGAGGTGAAAGCAGGTGATATTTTGAAAGTAATAGAGTTAAAGTGGAAGCTTGGGACAGCCGCCGGCGACAATGGACAGAAAGCTTTCTGGGAACTCCTCAATAGAATGCGACAAGAAGAGATTGCCAAGAAAGAAATAACAACCACGGGAAGAAAATCATCTAAGAAGGAGGTGGAAACCCAATGATGGATAGTACGAAAAGCGCGGAGGATGTGACCTCAAGACCTCAATTACCTGTGATGCGCCGTGCAATAACAAATATGCGTCAATTCATATTCCGACCGGGGTCGGAAAAGGGACTGAGGCAACTGAGGCAACTTTCGAGATATATGGAAATTATAGGAAAGACCATACTCACTGCGGTCGGTATTGGTTTTCTACTGGCGCCTTTTTCCCGCATGCAGGCGGCTGAATCGTTAGCGCTGAAGCTCTCGAATGAGGAATTCGGTCCGGGAATAAAGAGCCGAGCGCTGACTGCCGAGATTGGAGATTCGCTGAGCGGCGAATTTAGTCCGGAGTTCAAATTGACCGCATGGGGAGGGGAATCTGTTTTCAGAGTGTTTCTGGCGACAGATTCAGCCGCGCAATTTGACAAGCCATCGCATATAATGGTCGGCGGGAAAACCGGTATTTCCGTCGCTCAAGGCGGAAATATTAGGCACCAGTTGTATCAGCGGCCCGACAGCGGTCTTGAGTGGGAAATAATTTATGACAGCATCCCCAAGTTCAATATTATTTCGTTTCAAATTCAGCAGACGAGATTGGAATTTTTCTATCAGGATGGTCTAACCGGGGATGAAATATCTTCAAGCGTCGAACGGCCCGATAGCGTCGTCGGTTCTTATGCTGTTTATCATACCGGCAAAATCGGAAACAGACTCGAGACCAGAGGCAAAGATACAACATACAGCGTTTATGAAACCGGCAAGGTTTTCCATGTTTATCGTCCCAAAGCTCATGACAGCCGCGGCTGGACGGTCTGGTGCGATCTAATAATTGATTCGGCGCTCACTATTGTCATTCCACAGAATTTTGTTGATAAAGCTGATTATCCGATTATGATTGACCCCACGTTTGGAAACACAAATATAGGCTCCAGCGCCGCTTATTTATCGGCATCAAATGCACAAGCGCTTTGTGGTTCATCATCTTATCGATACACAGCGACTGCCGGGGATATAATTACTTCTTATAGCATTTACTGCTTGACCTATACCAATCCATCGTATGTGAGCTTTGCCGCATATACTTATGCCGGGGGGTATCCCGATAGCCGGCTGTCTCCCAGTGTCCAGATTACAGTTGCCAATAGCAGTATGCAATGGAACACTACGTCAACCGTTTCGCAGGGTATGATTGGAGGCAGTACTTATGTTGTCGCCTGGGGCGATGTCTCTCCCCCGTCCACGATCAGGGCAAGATATGATTCTGAATCCAATGCTTCCTCTTTGAATACCGGCGCCGGATTAACGTCAACATGGATTCACTCGTCATACGGAGGCAACCGATGGTCAATGTACGCAACTTACACGGCGGGCGCCGCTTCTTCCTGCCTCAGGCGAAGAAATATTGTCGGGCAAATTCTATCAATACTGCCGGCAGATTCCCTCATACCGTTAAACCATTAATATTGAGGTGATTTGATGATAAACTATATGCTCTGGCGTCAGAGAGCGGCTCGTCCGTACATTCTCCCTTTTTTCTGCTTAGTTCTATTGAACGCCGCGGCAATCTGTTTCGCATCCGGATTTGGCATTGTAAACAATTCATCTTCATCAGTTTCGCCTGAAGATTCGATTTGTTTTCCATTCCTCAATCTCGATAGTCTGGGGCGCAATATTGGAGGATTGGATACGACAAAGATCATTGCTTTTAATCCCGGCGGGGATTCGGTTTTCTGTGAATCGGTTGCAGGTATATCCGGCAGGGTTAAGATCAGCGCCGATAACGGCGATACGTCATATCGCTGGGCGGCGCAGGTTTCTGATATAGACGGCGACGGCCAGATTGGACAATATATTGTCAAGATCACCGCCAAATCCGATCAAACCGGAGGCTGGCTGAAGACACCGCAACTTGCGAGTTTTCAACTTATCAGCCGGGAGTTTGATGATGCGCTGATCTCGACGACAGATTCGCTCAAAAAGGCGCTGGATTCCATGTATATTGCCAATGGCAAGCTAATAAATATTCTTGATTCCCTGCAATCACAGGACAACTGGGTGATGGGCAAGACCGATTCGGCCTTAATTGATATTTCCTCGAATACTACCTATGCCGATTCCATTGCCAATCGAGTATTGGAAGATTCAATCCATTTTTGGGGGCGCGGATCGGGAATGGGTTTATATACATATTGTCTCTATGCTGTGGACAGCTCTCTTGGGCAGGCGATTCCGGGGGTGAATATCGAGGTAAGAAATATTTCCCAGACAGGGCTCATGGCGATGGGTACGACCACTGCATCAGGGTATTGCAATTTCAAGCTATCCAACGATTCATTTATCATAAATGCCTTTGCGCCCGGATATATTTTCGAGAATCTCGATACAATCGTAATTGCCGGAGCCGCAATTGATTCGATCTTCGGATTTCATTTTGACCCGGGGAATCCTGCGTCGCCGGACCTCTGCCGGATGTATGGTTTTCTGTATGACATAGGCGGCAATCCGGAATCTTCTGCAACCGTCGCCGCCTGCCTTCCGGCGGGGGTGGTTCGATCGAATGGCGCAATAATTTCCCCGTTCAAGCGCAGTACCGCCTCTGATAGCGCCGGATATTTCTATCTTGACTTAATTCCGAATTCCGACCTGACTCCGGACACAAGCAAGTATGAAGTAACAATCACCCGCAGTGACGGTACAATCTTGCGGGAAAGAATAACTGTGCCGGATATGCCCGGCTGGGAATTATCGTGGTAATCTGGAAAGGAGACTTATTCATGTTAGCCGACACGACTATATCATTGGGCGATCAAATAATCAATCATCTTCCCGCTCTAATTGATATTTTGGGAGCGATTATGATGGCGCTGGTCGTCTGGTTTACCAGACGATACCTGGCGCCATATCTCAAAGTCGAAAAGAGTCGCCGATATGCCGAATATATCGCGGCCATCGCTGATGATGTCACTGATGATCTGGTTCGCAGTTATCCGGATAAGGAATGGATTAAGAGACTTAATGAGGCAGTAGATAAGATTAAGGCCGTTTGCGGGGTTGAGGACGAAATTGCACGGCGGGCCGCCTCCGCCGCCCTCTCAAGGAAACCAAAGAAAGAGCCCGTCTAAGCCGGGCTCTTCCCTGTCTTGAGTTGACCGTTATGTTATCAACGACAAGGGGCTGTGCCATTGAGGAAGAAATATCTTATGAGAATGATTACGTCGCTGATATCAATCTGACCGTTGCAGTCAACATCGGCGCGATAGGCGCCGCCGGCCGGGGCCAGCCCTTTTCGGTAAATAAAATTACTCAGAAGAATTATGTCGCCGATATTTATCTGGCCGTCGCCGTTATAATCTCCCTTTACATAACCCTGGAGCTTGTATCGAACCATGCTTGTCGCCGTGCCGGTTCGGCCGGCGGCATCGGTGGAAGTTGCGGTGACATAATAAAGAGAATCGGTCACGAGATCTGACGCCGCCCAATCATAGCTCCATCCGCCATCCGGCGAAATATCGGCGCCAATAAGGTCTCTATTGACGGTATGGGAATATCCCATCACGGTTATTATCAAATCAAGGTCGTGCCAGCTATTATTAAAATAAACCTGAGCGCCGCCGCTTGCATTCTTCATAAAGCAGTTCACCAAAGTACCGGTCAGCGGATCAGAGACAGTGATCGGGAATCGCCCCTGCGTATCGACCAATCCCGAGACACCGGCGGCAACAAGGTAAACGCCGGGTGAGCCGGAGAGGGCGAGCACAGCCAAAAGCTCTCGTTCCTGAAACAGGGTGCGGAATAGCCAGTAATCGGGGCGACGAAAGAGATTAAGCTGTAATTCATTTCCATGAGCCACCGTGTATTGTAAGAGGCCGCTGTAGAACATGTCGTCAAAGGTTCCATTATTGGCGACAGTCTGCATATTGGCAGCCAGTCTTTCCGCAACCGTATCAAGAGATATATATTTGCTTCCTTCTCTCATGCTGTAGATGAACCCTTTATCAAACCAGTACTTGACCGCGATGGCGGCCGCCACAGGTCCGCAATAGTTGTTTCCGAATTTGGACTGGTTTAGTAGAGGAACGGATATGGTATAATCGGTTGACGCGGTCTTCTTCTCAAAGACCACCTGACTGATATCCTGGTCGGCGGAAGTCACGGCCAGCGTAACGGGCTGGCCGACGGTATCCATGGATGTGAGGTCGGCAAATACCAGATCAGGGGGCGTCGGGTCGACTGAGACCTGATGAGAATCCGCATCGCTTCTTCCCATGGTATCAAAGACCGTTGCTTTCAACCAGTATGAACCCTCAGCCAAAGCTGAATAGTTCCAATTGACAGTATATCCGTCTCCAAGTCCCGATGGATCAATGCCATTTCTCAAGGCTCGCGAGCCATCAGAATCGCGCCCTATTTCAGTCCATATATTGCCCGAAGTTTTGCGGTCGAATTTAACATAATCGATAATGGCGCTTCCGGACGTTTCCGAGGCCCAGACGGTTGCTTGACCTGAAATTGCTTCGCCGGCTGACGGCTTCAGGAGAGTTATTGACGGCGCAGGCTGGGTTCCGCCGCCTCCACCCGTTGTGCCGCTGGAATACAATAGCATCCTCCCCGGGAAATTGAAATATTGATTGTCGGCTACGTCAATAAACCCGATGGTCGTATTCCATATATTGTACCCGGCGCATAAAACGGGGACGCTGTCGGTTATCATACTCGCGCCCACGGCGGAGTCGATCGGATTGGATATATAGAAGCCGGCGAAATAAGGGCTATTAACTACGTATGGCGTATCAATCGGCACGGCAATCATATATAATCCCATGGCGGGAATCACAAAGGTGTACTCTGATGACAGGGCCAAAAGCGCTCCCGGGACAGGGCATGATGGATTGCTCATATCGGCCGCTTCAATATCTATGGAGATATTCAGAGTGCAGAGCGTCTCAAAGTACATAATCATGTACACTTCCTGGACTGTAAATGGATACGGCCCCGTACAGGACTGCGCGGGATCCTGGAAGGATTTATACAATTCCGCTCCCGTTACCCAGTGTTGTATGGCCCAATAAGCTCCATGATCATGCCGCACGGAACAGACCGCCGCCGCGGCAAAATGAGGTTTGGCGATCAGTTTCTCGAAATCGTAGTTATTCAATGTGGAGACTCTGGCGGCGCTTTTGAATTCATACCCCGCGGCCGTTGAGATAACGATAAGGCTGATAGCCGCAATTAGTATAATTTTTCGGACCATCGATGACTCCTTTTGCCGGCTTTTATATTTCTTCTTATTAATATCGAGAGAATTTCGTCCGACTTGACGGCATCTGCCGGCGTAACCGCAATAATTCAAGGTTGCCGTCGTCGGCTGTATAATTTTCGGACATTTTCGTATCGCTAATTTGTTGAGCTTCAGGCAAGGCAGGTTTTAGTTATTAGGGATTCAGCCCTATTTGCCACGGAAAATGGCAGGGGCCGGTCTTCGGAAAAAACCACGCTGATTCCTGCCCTTTCAATCCTAATTATGCCCATGATAATCAAGACGGTACTACATTTTGCGGCTTGGCCTTGCCATTATGTGGAATCGTCCCTTCATTGGCCATATCCCATAGTGAGGGTAATTTTGATACAATCCCCTATTAGCCTCTGTCCGTATCCAATGATTCTTCCGATATGCAGAGTAAGGATGAGACTGCAAATCCCCGATTGGCCCCGGCCTGCGGGGAGGAACAATAGAGCAGAGGCTCAAAAGAGCCGGAGACTCAAAAGAGCCGGAGGCTCAAAAAAGGTGAGAGTTCATGACCAACATCATAGTCGTCGATGACGAGCAATATATCTGCAATATCATAAAAGAAACTCTCGATGAGTTTGCTGATTGTCGTGTAACAATATTTACCGATCCCGAGGTCGCTTCAGAATATATCGCAAATAACAGCGTTGATTTGGTCTTGACCGATCTGGTGATGGGTAATTATTCAGGGGAAAATATTCTTGAATTAACATTAAAGAATCACCCTGATTCCATTGTTATCTTGATGACGGGCTATCCTACGGTAAAGACCTGCATTTCGGTTTTGCGGAGAGGGGGGTATGATTATCTAATTAAGCCGTTTAAGCTTGAAAAGCTCAAAGGGGCTATACAGCGCGGCTTGGAACATCAGCGCCTTAAGCGGGAAAATGTCGAATTGCGAAGCCAGATTGAATTGATGAAGGTGAACGACGCTCTGGCCGAAGGAATCCGTCTCCAGCCCTTTATGAGTCTGATAGTGGATTCCGCCATCCATGTATTACCCGCGGAAGGGGCTTCCATATTGCTTCGCGACCGCAAAACCGGGGAATACGCTCTCCAGCGCCAATCCGCCGGGGAGCTGGACACTCGGGCGGCCTCATTTCTTCGAGGAAGCTATATAGAATCGGGCGTAAATTTTGGCGATAAGCAACCGTATCTGATTAATGAGGAATATGGCCACGGGGGGAAGCAATATAAGCGGTCTCTGATTGCTGTTCCGTTGGTATCGCGGGGGGAAATAGTCGGTATCCTGAATTTGATATACTTTGACCGTTTCAGTTACATTTCCCCGGGGCAGATCCGTTTGACTACGCTTCTGGCATTGTCTGCGGCTTCTGCGGTAGAAAGCAACAATCAGGATAGAAATCTGAAGAGATCATATCTCATGACAATAAAGGCTTTAGCCAACGCCATCGAAGCCCGTGATAATTATACGGCCGGACATACCGATAGGGTTTTCAGAATTGCCATTATTCTGGCGCGCCGCCTTAATTGGAGTGCGATCAAGATAGCTCATCTAAAGACCGGGTGCATACTGCATGATATAGGAAAAATCGGCGTTCCAGACCGTATATTGAATAAGCCGGAGAGGCTGGATGCTGGCGAAATGGAAATTATGCGAAAACATCCCGAATTGGGCGTAAAAATTCTCGCCGGCATTCCGTTCATGGAACCGGCGCTCCCATTCATCATTTCCCATCATGAAAAGTATGACGGCTCCGGTTATCCTTTTGGCCTGAAAGGCGAGGAAATTCCGATTGAGGGAAGACTGCTGGCGGTTGTGGACACTTTCGACGCCATCATGTCCGATCGTCCATATCGTCCCGGCGGAGACCCACAAATGGCGTTGGATGAGTTGGCGCGGAATAAAGGAATCCAGTTTGATCCGCAGATTGTTGATATCTTTGTTAAGGCATTTAATGCCGGCAGTGTCACCCGGGTAATGAACTACGGCAAAAAAGGCCGCAAAGAGATGAAGCTCAGTCCAGTATAAATGGCACCGGTACAAAGCTAATAATAAAGATAATTATTGCCGAGAAGCCCAGAATCCTCGCTGTCGATGAGAGAGGAATGGAATCATTGAAGGTCTGCGGATGTTTTATCCTAAAGAGAATGACCAACACGCCAAATAGCCACCAACCCGGCCACCAAAAACCAAGAATTGCCATCAAGACGATAAATACCTTTCCGATGTTATGCTGGCTCTTGCCCAACAAGCCGTAAATTATATGGCCGCCATCCAGTTGCCCAAGAGGGAGCAAATTTATCATGGTTAGAAGCAGGCCAAACCATCCGGCAACACCGATTTGTGTAATCATAGGTTGAACTCCGTCGGGCATCGGCCCGACGATAATTCGGGTAAGGAACTTAATCAGCAAAGAGTCCCCCAACTGCATACTTCCTTCGGACACCAAGGGGACTAATTCCGCTCGATACAAGCCGATAGAGAGAGCGATTATAGATATTACGAATCCTGCAATCGGCCCGGCGGCGCCGACCTCGATTAAATCCCTGCGGTTAGTGAACGGCGAGCGGGATTTTATGATGGCTCCAAATGTCCCGACCAAGTTGGGGGCCGGTATGAAATAGGGGAGCGACATTAGGACGCCTCGCCTGCGGCCGGCGAGATAATGGCCGAATTCATGGAAAAGGAGGATGAGGATAAGGGCAACGGTGAATTCAATCCGCTCGGCAATTGCGCCCGGATGACGGAAATAATCAAGACTGAGGCCAAGAATGGCAGGCGCCAAGAACATCGTCGCCAGAGTTGTCACAAATAGGAGAATATTCAGATATGGAATTTTGGGGACGGATGATTCTTTTACGGCAATCAGAAGTCCCTGCGCATCCTCCTTGACGCTGGCAGAAAATCCGGAAGAATTAAGCCTTTTATTCATTATCGATATTGCCTCATTCTGGTCAAGATGAGGCCGAGCGCGAAGAATCAGCCTTCCGCCATGATAGTAAATGGCGGATATTTCGAACAGGTCGCTGAGCTGATAATAGACCGATTTGGAGAATAATTCAGGGTTTTTCAATGTTGTGTCCTCAAGAACATCAATAATTCGCTCGCTGTCGATTCATTATTAAACGGGATTTAACTTCTTTGGTTCGCAATTGTCAATGAATTTAATGAGACAAACATGGCATTGATGAGGGTTTGATGAATTCCGTCAGAGCCGGACCGAGACGGCAAACCCCTACGACGACCCATATGACTAATGAAGGGTTTGATGAATCAAACCCCTACGAAAGCGCCTATGGCAAATCCATACAAGTTTTGTTGGCGGCGACGGCAAAGATGGGGCAAAAAAAAGAGGCCCCCGACTAAAGTCGGGGGGCCTCAATTTAGGAACGAAGGGTCCTACCTTTAGAACACCCAACCGTTCACTGGGCAAGCGCCGAAGTTGAAGTAGAAATTAATCATGTAAGTCACATCAAGATCGGTGATTACGCCGTCATTATTGACGTCGCCCAAATGCCGGAACGGATACGGTCCTGGATGATTAACGGGATCGGCAACATACCAAGCCAACGCGATAATGTCGGCCAGGTTAATGGCGCCGTCGTTGTTGACATCACCGCGACCAAATCCGCAGAACTGGTTAGCTATATTAGCTATACCGAAGTATGCGGAAGCCTGGTCGGCATTGGTAATGCCGGTTAATCCAAAGAATGCATAAGCATACACGGCCGTATCGGTGGCAGGAACGGTGCTCTTCTGGAGATTGATAAACTGGTTCCTGTCAGTAGGATCCGCCAAGCAAGGAGCGGTTCCAGTTTGATGCCACAGACCGGTCCTCGTTGACGCCCAACGATAGAGGGAGTCAAGCCAGAGGTCGGTATCGTTGAAGATCGACTGCCCAGAGGAGTTGGTCTGAGAGCAGATCAGAGGCGAATATCCACAGCCGAACGGAATCTTCACAAATCCCCAGCCGCTGGTCTTGGCCCCGCAATCATAGAAATATGAGAGCGAGTGAGCGGCGTCATAGCCGGCTACGTTAGTCGCTAAGCTCGGCGAGACGTCCCAGTCCATGATGGCTGTCAGGTAGAGGTCCGTGATAGGAACGCTGTTCCTGCTGGTCACGGCATGCCTGTGAATGGTGAAGTTGGCGAGGGCCGGAACATTCAACGCGCCAATGTACTGGGTGCAGGAATGGAAGCCGATAGTCAGGGTATCATCGTAAGGAGGATCCAGACCATAGTCACGCGGATAAGACCAATCCCAGTGCATAGCCGCGCTGGTATCGTCATCCATATTCTGTACAGAGTCAACAAAAGCAACGCTGATTACATTTCCAAAGACATCGGCATAAGAAGCGCCATTGTCGGTGGAAATCTTGCCCAGAAGGACAGGACTACTAATCTGCGGGTCACAGCTCTGGTCAACGCAATTGGGATCTGCCAGTAGCGATTTCCACTGCGTGGGATCGCTATGCCAATTTCCAATGTGCGTGGCCAGACGATACTTGCTCTTCACAAAGATCAAGCCGCCGGCAAAATCTGTGCCGGAGTTACCGCTCACCACAAAGTTGCTGGAAGTATCTGCATTTCCAAGCATACCGGAGTTCCATATCTTCTCACTGTTAGCGCCGCCGGCGCCAAAGGTGAGTATTCTGCTGGCATACAAGCAACCGCCGATCAGACCCATCTGGATCTGCGGAACGGCATACTTGCCGCCGTGAATCGGAAGGTCTTTGTCTATGCGAGCGCTATCCAAGAAGTAATCGGGGTCGTCGGAGTAGATGCGGGCATAAAACGGATGATACCCTCTGGTGATAGCATCGCCATCGACATCGACCACTATCGGTATGGTAACATCTGCGGCAACAGTGGCGCCCGGGAGAGGAGAAACCAGACCAATAATGAATGACGGAGGAGCAAAGGCCGCCTCGGTGGAGGAAATGCTCTTGCCGGTCATTTCATCGGTGATTCTGAAATTCTCATCTCTGAAAGAGAGCCATCTCTGCTGGGTCTTCGGGTTGAAGATCTCTGTCTGCTGATTCAGACGGTCCAGGCGATCCTCGTTGACCGTGTTGAGAGCGGCATACAGACCCGGCTCGGTATGGTTGGTGACTTCATCGAATATAACCGAATCGATAGTCAGATCAGCGCAACCGCTGTTCCTGATAGCATCATCGAAAGTGATCCGGGACGGATTCCCCGAGTCGAATGGAACCGGAACGTCCATCACATAGTGCGGCAGTTCAAGGCGCGGACGATCCACGCCGGTCGGAGCCAGACAGACGATCTTATTGCGCCACGGGAGAAGCAGATGTCCATCGTCCATGGCAGGAGCGATTCTATGACCGGCTTTGCTGAATACGCCATTGAGGTAGCCGGTGAATCTGCGGTGGAACTTCTGCAGGCCGTTGTCGGCGAGGTAGAAATTAACGAAGTTGGATTTGTAAATGCCGGCATAGATATCGGAAGCGCCTTCAGGCTCGCAAGAAAGCAAACCTTCCATCATGGCGCCATCGCCCCATCCGGGATTGGTCGTGGTGTTTACCCAGTCAACATTTCCGCTTGCGCGGCCAAAGCCGACAGGACCACGATAATTGCCTGCGTTAAGCCACGGAGTCCAATCCTGATAGATAACTCTGGCGGCATCAATAGCAGGAATGTTATAATTAGCCTGCTGGCAGAGGGCCGCCCAGTTAACAGAACCATCAGCGGCATTGATAGAATAAAGCACGCCGCCGTCCTGAACAGGGCTGGTGTAGTCGGCAATATTGTAATAGGACGCCGTGTAGAGCACATTGTCCGAGAGATTGCCGGGGCCGCAAACATTGGCAACCGAGATACCGGCGGTGAAGCCTTCAGCTCCGCCGAAGTCCTTGGGAGGAACAACGATGGGGCCATAATAGCCACCCGCAGGCGGGACAGACAACTGCCACACGATACTGCCATCAGCGGGATTCAAAGCATAGATATCGCCGCTTATGGCGAGAGTCGGCATATCGGTTCCGACAAAAATCAAATTGCCATCGGTCGTGAGGCCTCTATTGACGGCGCTTCCCAGCGGCACATAGGCTGGCCAACCAGGATAATCGGCGCCAGTGAGCGCGTCAGCGGCATAGATATTACCGCCATCGTCGGCGTAAAAGACGACTCTCGTGCCGGCAACATCCAGGAGGACATTCGGACCGAAGGTTACGAAGTTAACGTTCACAGTATAGTCACGAGTCCACACTGTCGTGCCGTCGGAGACTCTTAGAGCGGAAAATGCATGAGTCGAGCCGCCCGCCGTGTAAATCATACCGTTCTCTACAGATGGCGTAGGATAACCACTGCCGATCACAAAAGCATCGGATAACCTCTCCCAAATCTGCGCGCCGGTATTTACATCGAGCGCGACGATTCGGTCGAAGAAGTATCCGATAACGGTATCTTGATAGATGACCGGGTTGTTGTAAACCATGGTCTGTCCGCCAGTATACTGCCAGGCTTTGGTCCACTGACACTGAGCCGTTCCGAGAGAATTCCCGGAATGGTCAGTACGGGCATAGTTCTTGCCCATAGCGGGCCAATCTTCACCCGGGGCGCAGACGCATTCCGCAATCGGAACACAGCAAACATCGATCATGACGCCATGGTCAACATCCACTCCCCAGTCGTCGAGCATGTAACCATAAGCGCCGCCCCAGCCTTCGGCTGAGCGGTATCCGCCGGTGGTTCCATCATCCGACAAAGTGAAGAATCCACTGAGAGTATCCAGGGCCTGTGACTCCACGCCAACCCAGATATCCTGGTCGAACAGGAAATTATCCGCCGCTACGTCGAAGGTTGCCCACCAACGGGTGGAGGCGGTTGTGGGCGGAATGGCGCTGTAATCGGCCGGGTAAATAGTCTTGGAATAGGCCAGAGCGCCCGGCAGATTATAATTGAGACCATCCTTATAGTTGACCTGCAGTATGGAATTGGTCGAATATAGCGGCCATCCAGCCATAGCAAGTTTCCAGTAGAAGCGAACGCTAACCTTCTCCAACCGGCATCCCTCACCTTTGGGGACGAACAGCTGATGCATGGAAATATCGCCATAACGGTCAGGATATCTCCAATAGTACGCGTCGCCATCGAAATCGGAGAGTGTCCGGCAATCGGAGAACTCGTCTTTGCAGAGGTCTGCATACATCAAGAAGTTGACATCCACACCCCAATCGTCGAGCATAAGACCCCATGCGCCCCAGTATTCGGAGCTACGACCCGTGCCGCAGGATCCGTCATCGGAAAGGGTGGCCAGGGTATCATTGGGGCCGGTAGCCACGGTTGACCAACCAAGGTGGAATTCACCGCTGACAACGATATTAAGCGCTGAGAGGTCGATGATATTCCAACTCGGATAGTGGACCAAGCTTGCCCAAGGGAGGGTGTCGGCATAGATAGGTGTAGCCGCAAGATCCGGGAAGCCGGCGCCATCATCGGGCCACACGAAGACCGCCAGGTCGGGATTACCCCAAGGCTTGGAGCCCGGTCTATAAGTGACAAGGCCGACGGCCTTTAAAGTTTCCGGACCTACGGTGGAAAATCTCATGTTAAAATAGTCGTCGCCATAAGCGTCAGGCTGTCTCCAGTAGTAGGCGACGCCGCAGTTATACTGCTGAGTGTAGCATGAAGTGTATGGGATCTTACCACAGCAAACGTCAACGCCGAGCAGGAAGTTGACATCAATTCCCCAGTCGCCGTTCATAGTTCCGTAAGCGTCGTACCAATATTCCCAGCTACGAAGCTGGCCGGCTGAGCCGTCATCGGAGAGCATAGCCAGAGTATCGCCATCGACACCCAGCTTGGACACGCCGATATGGAATTCGGCGGCGTTGCTGTAAACGAAAGGAGCTCCGGCGTTAAGTGTGCTGATATCAACGGCTTGGTAGTAAGCGCCGGAATGGGAGAGATCTCCCGCCGGTACATCCACGTAACCTTTGACAGCGCCGGGCATGCCGAAGCCATCGTCGTCAAATAGGGTAACGCGCATCCCGGGATTACCCTTGAATGCAGAACCATAAAGACCGACATAGGCTGTCAGCAGGGTACAGTTGTACCCCGCCCTCGGCGTGAAACGCATACCCTGAATGCTGTCGCCGTATCTATCGGTGAGCTTCCAAAAGTAGGCCATCGCGCCGCCGGAGTAATCATAATACTCGCAGACATACGGCGGAGGGAGGACTCTGGCCGGTGTTTGGACCGGATTGAGCGCGTTCAGGGGCTTCTGATTCCCTGAAACGGGGCGCTCAATCGGCGTGGCCAGATTCAACTTGGGAGCATTTGGGTTAGACGTCTCAACGCGGTTTACACCAACTTTGGGAACATCGGAACTAATAGCCGCACTACAGAAGGTAAGCAATAACCCTAAAGTAAGTACCGCGATTATCAGTTTATTAAACATTTATTTCCTCCTTAATATTAGGAAATATGTTACAGTTGTTAACCAAAACTAGAAAATTGGCCAAACCAATCAGTTGCTTATTCTTTCGGCATAATCGCGAAAATCTTTGCCGGGAATATGAATTTCTGACGGCTATGCGGCTAATCTTCATGACTCACCTTCTGTCCAGGGATATGTGAGATACTGTTTCAGCTAACAATTTCATAATCATTCCTATTGGAGTAAGGAGCTAAACTTTTTCAAAAAAAGTTAACGGTCTAACTCCGAAATGTTGTATTGAAGAAAATTCATAAATACTTCTGACTCTAATTGAAAAACCTCTGTGGGTTAATACCGCCACCTCCAATTCTTCATTTATGTTATTGACTATTGTTGACATATAGAAATTAGGTAAACACTTGCGATTCTGATTCTTGAGGTCTTTTATCTTTCACCCCGCTCGTCTTTGACGCAACTACAGGTTACATGAAAAAGGAATGGTATAAATTGATAAAAGCGATCCCGTCGGGGATCTTACCCTTTAGCTATTGAATCAGACCTTATAAGAGGCAGGTTGTTTTTTTGTCGTCGCTATTAAATTGTGGCTCTCTTAACAGCAACAACGAAGTAACACACGCTCGAAAGCAAAGATAAGGTATTGTCAGGATTTGTCAAGGGAAAAATGGAAAAAATTTCCACACCGAACCAAAAAAATGTAGAAAACTATGTAAGCATTTGTAATATAATGAGTTATGTGGCCATGTGGATAAATTGTTTATAATATTGTTGATTTTTATAAAGTTTTCCACAATGCTGTAATTTACAGATTATGAGACTACCAAAGAAAAGATTTATCATCCCATTCTTCGTGCTGTTTCTTGTTCTTATCAGATATATCTCTGAAGTTGGGTTTGACCAGTCCCCGGCGGACAGATTCAGAGTTGTCAACGTTATTGACGGCGACACTATTGAGCTTTCGGGAGGAGACAGGCTAAGGCTTCTTGGCCTCGACACCCCGGAGAAAGGGCAACCGTTCTATGACTCGGCAAAGGCATTTCTAAATGCCCTCGTAATCGGCAAAAATATTGAAGTCGCCTATTCCAAAAAGAGGAGAGACGGGTATGGCCGTCTCTTGGGATATATTTATGTCGATTCAGTCTGGGTCAATAAGGAGATTTTAAGAAACGGTCTGGCGCATCTTTATCTATTTGAGGATAATTTGTCGGATAAGGAGCGGATTGGTGAATTACTTTCGGCCCAAAATAGGGCCATGGAAAGCGGTCAAGGGGTTTGGTCGATTAAGAGGCATGAAGAAGATTATTATCTGGCCGGCAAAGGATCGTATCGGTTTCATCGACCCAACTGTCGGTCGCTCGCGAAGCGGACGCCCGAAGAGCTAATAAAATTCTTCTCCCGCGCTGAGGCTTTTCGACAGGGATATTCTCCCTGCCGCAACTGCCGGCCATAAGAAAAGAAAGAACCTCTGAAGGCTTTGCGGTAAAAGATCTTTTCTCTTGACAGAAATTTGAAATCATGTTAAGTTTTTATTGGTAACTTGACCGTCTTCAAAGGTATTTGATGTATCAGATTAGAGCCGTGATATAAATCACAGACTTTATATATAATAGATTGACAAATCCGGCTTTTGACGGAAGGATCGGGGATAGGAATTGTTATGGCTCAAAACTTAAACTCGAAGGGAGGAGTATTAATGGCTGGTAATTAGCAGGCATTACCCATTTTAGTCAGCTAACTTCACAAGTGAAGAAAGGGAAGTTCAATGAAAGTATTTGCTACATTGATTTTGCTTGTTGCGTTATTCGGCCTCGCCGCCGCCGAAGATTTCTTTGTTGGTCCGGTCTGCGTTAGTCCGACGGGCGACGAATATGTCAAGGGCGAAATTGTCGTGAAATTCAAGGACGGCATGAGCCTCCAGAAGGTCAGCTCTGCCGTGACAGCTCTTGGCACAGAAATGATCTCGAGCAACGAAGCGATCGGAATCCAGCAACTCAGAATTCCGGCCGACAAGACTGTGGAAGAAATGGTTAAGGCTTTTGGCTCCCGACCTGACGTGGAATACGCCGAGCCGAATTATATCGCTCATGCCTTCATGACGCCAAACGATCCATACTACTCGTACCAATGGCACATGCCGCTTATTAACATGCCGGCGGCCTGGGATCAGTCGACCGGCATACCCGGGGTGGTCGTGGCGGTCATCGACTGCGGTGTGGCCTATGAAACCTACGGAGCCTACACGCAGGCGCCGGATCTGGCCGGAACCCACTTTGTCGCCGGATATGACTACGTCAACAACGACAGCCACCCGAACGATGACTGCGCCCACGGCACTCACGTGACCGGCACTATCGCCCAGACGACCAACAACAGCCTGGGCGTGGCGGGAATAGCCTTCAACTGCAGTATCATGCCTATAAAAGTTCTGGATGCCTCCGGAAATGGCGCTTATACCGCAATCGTTAACGGCATTACTTTTGCGGCCGATAATGGCGCCGAGGTGATAAATATGAGCCTTGGCGGTTCCTCGGGCTCTACGGCCTTGCAAAATGCCGTGATTTACGCTTACAATAAAGGCGTTACCATCGTTTGCGCCGCAGGCAACGCCGGCACCTCCGCCCCGCAGTATCCGGGGGCCTACACGCAGTGCATTTCCGTATCGGCGGTCCGTTACGACCGAGCCTATACGTGGTACACCAGCTATGGCTCGACCATCGACATCTGCGCTCCCGGCGGAGATTTGAATGTCGATCAGAATGGCGACGGATATGTTGACGGCGTGCTTCAGCAGACTCATGACGGAGTCAACTATGGGACTTTCGGCTACTACTTCTACGAAGGCACATCGATGGCCTGTCCGCACGTGGCCGGCGTGGCCGCCCTGCTGATTTCCAAAGCCGGCGGCGCCATGACTCCCGACGCAGTGCGGGCGGCTCTGCAAAACACGGCGACGGACCTTGGCTCGGCGGGCTGGGATCAGTATTACGGCTACGGCCTGGTTAACGCGAATGCGGCGCTGGCGACGATTGGCAACAATCCGCCGGTAGCCGCGTTCTCCGGCACGCCGACTTCGGGTACTGCGCCGCTGACGGTGGCCTTTACCGACGCTTCGACCAATAGCCCCACGAGTTGGAGCTGGACGTTCGGCGACGGCGGCACGTCAACCGCGCAGAATCCATCGCATACCTACACTGCAACCGGAACCTATTCCGTCACGCTAACTGCCACCAACTCTTACGGTTCAAATAGCCTGACCAAGACCAATTACATAACCGTAACAGCTCCTCCGACCAATCCGCCGGTAGCCGCGTTCTCCGGAACTCCGACATCGGGTACCGCGCCGCTGACGGTTGCTTTCACCGACGCCTCGACCAACAGTCCGACCAGTTGGAGTTGGGACTTCGGCGACGGCGGAACTTCAACCTTGCAGAATCCGTCTCACACCTACACTGCGACCGGAACCTACACTGTCACGCTAACGGCAACCAATGCCTACGGTTCCGACAGCGAGATCAAGATTGGCTATATCACGGTGTCGACTGTGACTCAGCAGTGCGATGATTTCAATGATGGTAACTACACCGGCTGGACCAATTCCACCGGCGCCTGGACTGCCTCGAGCTATTACCTAGAAGGCAATTCGACAAAGACCAACTCGAAGCTTACATCACCGTTCGGGACATTTACTACGGCTACAATCACAAGCAGTGTGCGGATGAACACCGGACGAAACCAGCGGAAAGCCCGAATAATCCTGGGATACACCAATGCCAGCAATTATCGCTATGTTGAATTTGACGACGTTAACAATCGAGTCAATATTTGCGAACGAACAAGCGGTAAGAATTATACCAGGGGGTATGCAAGCTACTCCTTCAGCTCCGCTACCTGGTATGCCGTGACCGTCATCGCCGCTTCGGACGGTACTGTCACTGCCAAGGTTGGAACAACTCCAGTCAAATCGTATAAATTCTCTGCGGTCCGCTCCGGACTAGTCGGCGTTGGCTACAATAATTCTAATTCCGACTTTGACGATTACTGCGTCACCTCGTCCGTGTCTGCATCAAATGGCTGGGAAGAGATGGCCGAAGGTCAGGTTGAATTGAATTTACCTGAGGGATTCGTTCTGGATCAAAACCATCCCA
>CAZCFT010000020.1:0-31443 GCA_964498015.1 uncultured Ignavibacteriaceae bacterium | reverse complement strand
ATCTGTCTCTCACTTTTTCAAAATCGAACTGCCAGAATTCTTCAATATCGCCAAGCAGAATGACATGGTAACCGTTGGCTCGATAATAATCCAGCGCCGCAATCATCGCTGCCTCGTTGCGGCAAAAATCATCAGCCTTGCCGCCGTCACCCAGATGAAGATCGCTGAATAGGACATATTTTTGCCCAGACAAAGGCAGTTCTTTGACATCGGGGTCTTTTAATAGACGGCCAATTTTCTCTCGTGCGGATTTTGCATCAAGCGCCATTTAGCCTTCCCCTTTGAATATTGCCATCAATTATTTTGCCTTATCATAAGCCGATTGTCAATAGAAAAATCCCCTTGTTTATCGCCCCAAAATCGCTTTATTCTCTCTTTAATTATGCACTGGAGGAGAAAAATGCGAGCTTTGACCACGATCATGCTTGTTGCCTTAACTGTTCTCGCCATGCCGATGGCGTCTTTCGCCGACGAGGGGATGTGGATTCTGCCCGCCCTGAATCAACTGCCCTATGACAGCCTCAGGGCGAGAGGATTGGAATTGACCCCGGAGCAGATTTATAACCCGGCTGGCGGGGGAATCACCGACGCCGTCTGCGACCCCGGTTCTTCCGGCTCTTTTATATCGCCCGACGGTTTGGTGATAACCAACCATCATGTTGCTTTCGGGGCCATACAAAGGCAAAGTACGCCGGAGAATAATTATCTTGAAAATGGATTTTATGCCAAAACCAGAGCCGATGAGCTTCCGGCCATCGGCTATAACGTCTATATCACAAAATCGTTTGAAGATGTTACGTCGAAAGTGTTGTCGGCGGTTAATGACAAAATGTCCGGTCTTGAGAGAAGAAAGGCTCTCGATAAAATAATCAAAGAGATAGTGGCCAAGGCAGAGAAAGGAAAGGAGGTCGAATGTGATGTCGCCGGTTATTTTGGCGGAAAGTCGTACTACTTGATAACATATTTTAAGATACAAGATATCCGGCTTGTATTCGCCCCTCCCCGTTCGATTGGAGATTACGGCGGCGAAACAGACAACTGGATGTGGCCCCGCCATGCGGGCGATTTTGCAGTCCTGCGCGCCTATGTTGCCCCTGATGGCAAACCGGCCGATTATGACAAGAGCAATGTACCATACAACTCTAAAACGTTCCTTAAAATATCGTCTAAAGGGGTCAAGGAAAATGATTTCCTGATGATCATCGGATTCCCGGGGCATACTAATCGATATGAATGTTCCTATGCCATCGACAGGATGGTCAATTATGAGTATCCTGAAGATATCCAGACGCGCCTTGACTTGATTTCCATTTTGGAAGCGGCTTCCGCTAAAGACAGCGCCAGCGCGATAAAGCTGTCGTCGCCGATTAAAGGGCTATATAATTATCTCAAGAAAAATCGCGGCATGATGGACGGATTTGACAGAACCGGGCTTCTTGCCAAGAAAATTGAAGAGGAAAAAGGGTTGAAGAATTTTATAAATTTATCCCCTGATTTGACAAAGAAATATGGATACATTCTTCCGACTCTTGACAGCCTTTATCAGACGCAAAATCGTTATCGGGACAAGGAAGCGATCTTAGGATGGATGTCATGGCGGTGTGATTTTATGAGGTTGTCCTCAACCATTTATAAGTGGGCGATTGAAAAAGAAAAGCAAGACCTCCAGCGTGAGCGCGGTTATCAGGATCGTGATACTATCGATACCAAAGAATGGCTAAAGGATGCGCAGGTCAATTTAGTTCCGTCCGCCGATAAGGAGGTTCTCATTTATTTCCTGAAACGAGCTCTTAAGCTTTCTCCAGATCAGAGAATCTCCGCAATTGACAAAATATTCGAAGGGGAATCATCTCGCGATACGAATTCGATAATAAATGAATTCGTTGACGCCCTGTATTCCGGCGCCAAAATAGGTACGGCTGAGGAGCGGATCAAAATGTTTGGTATGAGCAAAGCGCAGTTGGATAAACTGAATGATCCCGCCCTCAAATTTGCTTCAGATCTCGAACCTGAAAGGGAGGAAATGAGAATAAGAGGCAAAGCTTTTGGCGGGGCGCTTAATAAAGTAGAGCCGCAATTAATAAGCGCCTATGCCGACTGGAAGAAAGGCAGGCTCTATCCGGATGCCAACGGCACGATGAGATTCAATTATGGGACAGTCAAGGGGTATAAGCCGCGAGATGCCGTTGATTATGAATATATTACTACTCTATCAGGAGTAATCGAGAAGAATACCGGAGCTGAACCCTTTGATGCGCCTAAAGAGCTCATAGATGTATACAATCGAAAAGATTTTGGATCCTATCTGAATCCCTCTCTGAAAGATGTTCCGGTTGATTTCCTTTCAGATAACGATATCACTAATGGAAATTCCGGAAGCCCGGTGATAAATGGCCAAGGTGAATTAGTGGGACTGGCCTTTGACGGGAACTACGAAGCCATGACCTCTGATTATCTTTACGACTCAAACATAACGAGAACTATCGCTGTTGATATCCGGTATGTCTTGTTTCTTTTGGATAAAGTATATCATGCGGACGGATTATTATTGGAGATGACGATTAACTGAAATAAATGCAACGGTGTAGGGGCGTATTGCAATACGCCTCTACAATCTTATTTGAATAACCTACAAAATATAACGGCTTAAGTCATCATTCCCGATTATGTCTTTCAGCTTCTTTTCAACCATATCGGGCGTGATTTTGATGACTTTCTTTCCGTTGGGCGCATCGAACATAATATCCTCGAGAAGATTGGTCATGATCGTATGTAGGCGACGAGCGCCGATATTTTCTGTATTGGTATTAACCTGCTCGGCAATCTCGGCGATCTTTTTCAGAGAGGCATCGTTAAAAGTGAGTTTGACGCCTTCAGAAGCCATTAGGGCGGAGTATTGCTTAATTAGAGCATTTTTCGGCTCAGACAAAATTCGCACGAAATCCTCAGCGGTTAACGACCCCAGTTCGACTCTTATGGGAAAACGGCCCTGAAGCTCAGGTATAAGATCGGACGGCTTTGAGGAATGAAAAGCTCCCGCGGCAATAAATAATACGTGCTCAGTTGTTACCATACCATATTTGGTCATCACCGCACAACCTTCAACTATAGGCAAAATATCCCTCTGCACTCCCTCGCGGGAGACATCCGGGCCGACCTTCGATTTTTCTCCCGCTATTTTGTCTATTTCGTCAACAAATATTATTCCCGATTCCTGCACCCTTTCAAGAGCATCGCCGATCACATCATCCATATTGACCAGCTTATTAATCTCTTCAGAAAAGAGAAATCTTCTCGCATCGGCCACAGTCATCTTGCGCCTTTTGGTCTTCTTGGGAACCAGCCCGGAAAACATCTCCTGGAAATTGACCCCCAATTCTTCCATCCCCATCGGAGAGAAAATCTCGACGACCGGAAATCTATCCTGAGGCGCATCAAGCTCAATTACGCGCTCTTCCAATTTCCCGGCGATCAATTTCTCCCGAAATTTCTCGCGTGTATCGTCATTTTTGGCTTCCGGCGCCGCATTCGAGGGAGACTCCTTGGAACGAGGAGGGCGCGGTAGGAAAAGATCCAGAAGCCTTTCATTAACATTCTCTCTGGCCTTTTCAGATACCAGTTCCGACTTCTCCATTTTGACCATATTGATAGAAAGGTCAACCAAGTCGCGTACCATCGATTCGACATCTCGGCCAACATATCCGATTTCAGTATATTTGGACGCTTCCACTTTCAGGAAAGGCGCTCCGGCCATCTCTGCAATTCGACGAGCTATCTCGGTTTTTCCCACGCCGGTCGGGCCTATCATCAGGATATTATTGGGGAGAATTTCTCTGCGAATATCATCAGGCGTTGCCCTTCGACGCCATCGGTTACGAAGCGCTATAGCGACTGCCTTCTTGGCTTTATCCTGTCCGATGATGTACTTATCAAGATAATCGACTATCTCTTTTGGGGTTTTGTATTCTTCATTAATCATTTGATGCTTTCCACTGTGATATTGTCATTGGTATATACGCAAATCTCGGATGCGATAAGCAGGGCTTTGCGGGCAATTTCCTCGGCGGTCATGCTCGGATTGGCGGAAATAAGCGCCCTCGCCGCCGCCAGCGCGTAGGCGCCTCCGGAGCCGATAGCAAGAATGCCATCATCCGGTTCGACCACCTCACCGGTGCCGGCGATGAGTAAAGAATTTTTGGAATCGGCAACCGCCAATAATGCTTCCAACTTCTGGAGGTATTTGTCGGTCCTCCAGTCTTTGGCCAACTCCACTGCGGCGCGAGGAAGGTTACCGGAGTATTCTTCAATTTTCGATTCAAACCGTTCAAAAAGCGCAAGGGCATCGGCGGCCGCTCCGGCAAATCCGGCCAGTATTTTGTCATTGTGGAGTTTTCTTATTTTGATCGCCTTGGCTTTCAATATTTTGTCATCGAAAGTCACCTGACCGTCTCCGGCCATCGCCACCGCCTTCTTGTACCTTAAGCAAATTATAGTTGTGCCATGAATGTTCATATTCTTCTCATTTCTTATGCCCGGGGATGGGCCTTGTCATAAACCGCTTTCAATTGCTCGGTGGTAACATGAGTGTATTTCTGAGTCGTCGCCAGCGAACTATGCCCCAGCATTTCCTTTATGGCGAGTATGTCTGCCCCATTTTCCAGCATATGAGTCGCAAAGCTGTGTCTTAGCATATGCGGGGTCACTCTCTTCCCCAGCCGTGAGCAATATTTTTTTACAATCCTGTCAACGGAGCGTACCGTCAATGGTTCGCCGCGATAATTCAAAAACAGATACTCGCCATGAGATGATTTGTCGCCCACGAACCTATCCCTTACCTCCAAATATCTATCCAGATCTGAAGAGAGACTCTCTCCGGATGGAACGATCCTTTGTTTATTCCCTTTTCCAACTACTTCAATAAGATTCTTGGCAGAGTCGATAGAAGCAATTTTCAACCCGGCGATCTCCGCTCGACGGATGCCGGAAAGGTAGAAAAGCGACACCATCATGAAGTCACGCCATGCAATGAAGTTGTCGTGGTCATTATAATTAAAGAGTTCTTCCGCCTCTTTCTGCGAAAGAAAGTCCGGTATTTTTTCTGTATATTTGAGATGTCCCAATTTGCAAAGATATTGCTGAAGTTTCTTTTCTCCGGCCATATATTTTTGGAATCCAGCCAGCGCCGAAAAGAATCCGGCCAATGTTCTTGCGGAAATTCCCTCTGCTCTTCTTTCAGACAAAAATTTTCTCAAAAGGATGGCATTCACTTTTGGATCCAATGTCCTATTCTGGCTCTCTGTCTTCAGAAAAGCTATCCACGGAATAATATTTCGCTTGTAAGTCTCAATAGTACCGACAGAGAGCTTTCTCTTTTCTTCCAGATGTTTCATATATGCAAATAAGGCCTTTTCGAGCATGATAGGAAAATATCGGAAATTGCATTTAAGGTCAAACTAAAAGAAAAATAATCACCAGCGGAGTGAGGCGCACTTACTGTTGTTTTTCGTCGGTGATTTTATGCTTGCAGGACGGGCAAAATTGATAGCCGCCGCTTTTCTGAGAATATTTTTCGACCAGATAATTACCGCCGCATGAAGGGCAGGGCTTATTGATTGGTTTATCCCAGCTCACAAAATCGCATTTAGGATAATTGGAACATCCATAAAAGGTCTTTTTTCGTTTGGACTGTTTTTGAACTATGTCGCCGCCGCATCCGTCTTTGGGGCATTTGGCTCCAGTAGGCAAGGGCAAAGTGGTCTTGCATTCCGGATAAGCCGAGCAAGCCAGGAATTTGCCAAATCTGCCGGTCTTGACAACCATCTGGGAACCGCATTTTTCGCATTTCAAATCAGTGGTAATCGCCGTCTCTTCGGGCTCCAGAGATTTCGTGGTCTTACAATCCGGATAGGATGAACAGGCCAAAAAACGACCGTTCCGTCCCCATTTGATTACCATTGGAGCGCCGCATTTATCGCAGAATTCTTCGCTAACTTCCGTTATCGATTCTTTTATTTCACTATGTCTTGTCGCCAATTCACTAAGAGTCTTTTCGAAAGGATCATAGAACTCTCGCACGACGTCAGCCCATTTTTCCTCGCCAACTTCGATTTTATCCAAATCAGTTTCCATGCGGGCGGTAAACTTGACATCAAAGAGCATCGGGAAACTATCAACCAGGATTTTGTTGACAGTTATTCCCAATTCAGTCGGATGTAGTCTGCGTTCTTTGGATTCAACATATTTCCTGTCAAGGAGGGTTGATATAATGGAAGCATAGGTTGACGGTCGGCCAATCCCTTCTGCTTCCAGAGTTTTCACCAGAGTTGCCTCGGAATATCGAGCCGGCGGCTTGGTGAAATGCTGAGATGGTTTTATTTCTTCAAGCCAGAGTCGGTCGCCAACCTTCAGATCAGGGATAAAATCAACCAAGCCGTTCTCACTATTCTGACCATCCTGCCCATTCTCCTTGGTCTCCTGATATACTTTCAGGAATCCGTCAAATTTCAAGCTCTGAGCATGAGAATGAAATATATATTTTTGCGTCAACGGCCGCATCAGGTCTTTTGACTGACCCGCCGCGATATCGACATCGGTTGTGTCATATACCGCGGGAGACATCTGACTGGCTACAAATCGATTCCAGATGAGTGTATATAGCCTTATCTGGTCCCGGGACATAAACTTTTTCACCTTGTCGGGCGGATGGTCCAAATATGTCGGCCTTATGGCCTCGTGCGCATCCTGGCTTCCCTTCTTGGCGCTATATTTGACCGCTGATTTGGGCAAGTACGAAGCTCCAAAATTATCTTTGATAAAATCCCTAACCGCATCCAAAGCGCTCTCAGCGACTCGAGTGGAATCAGTGCGCATATAGGTAATCAGACCGGTGGGGCCTTCATCGCCAAGCTCAATCCCTTCATATAATTGTTGAGCAATCATCATCGTCTTTTTTGCCGAGAAAGACAGCGCCTTAGCGGCCTCCTGCTGAAGCGTGCTGGTAATAAAGGGCGGATACGGTTTTCTGAGTTTCTCCGATTTCTTGACCAGAGTAACTTCAAAATTAAGCCCTCTGAGCTCGTCAGATATTTGGTCGGTCTCCGCCTTGGCTTTTATCTCAGCTTTGGCGCCGTCTATTCTGACAAGTTTCGAGAGTATTTTGGCCTTGTCTTTGTCAACAAGAAGAATTTCTATTTCCCAATATTCCTCTTCAACAAAGGCCACAATCTCCGCTTCACGTTCACAGATTATTCTCAAGGCAACAGATTGTACTCTCCCCGCAGAAAGCCCCCGCGCTACTGTCTTCCATAAAAATGGCGAGACTTTGTATCCCACCAATCGATCGAGTACCCGGCGCGCCTGTTGTGCATCAACCAGATTAATGTCAATTTCCCGAGTATTTTCTATAGCGGCAAGAACCGCCGATTTGGTGATTTCGTTGAATGTCACCCTCGCAATTTTCTTGGCTCCTTTTAATTGCTGAGCCACATGCCACGCTATGGCCTCCCCTTCTCGGTCGGGATCAGGGCCCAGAAAGATCATATCTGACTTTGCGGCCGACTTCCGCAATTTCTCAATTACTTTTTCTTTCCCCTTGATCGTAACATAATCGACTTTGAAGCCGTCATTCGTATCAACTCCCAGCTTCGATTTAGGCAAATCTCTGATATGGCCGATAGTTGGCTCAATATCAAAATCCTTGCCAAGAAATTTTTTCAGCGTCCGCGATTTGGCGGGAGACTCGACTATGAGAAGGTTTTTGGCCATAATAAACTTAATTTCTTAACTTTCCGTGTGACGGCGGAATTTGACCTTGCCATTAACCATATCCTGCAGGGCAAGGGTTGTCACCTTTCGGCCGTCGATCGTAACATTTTCTTCAGCCATTCTCTCTAATTGGGCCAACCTAATAGAGTTGATGTGCCTGGCTCTTTGCGCCGCTATCAGAACAGCCTCGTAACGGTTTTCAGTAATTTTATCCAATTCCTCAAAAGACATTTTTATCATGGTTCCTCCTATGATTTGTAGATTCAGTCAAACGGCAGTATTTTTCGGTGCGTCAACAGCCGCATTAGGTCTTTTGACTGACCGGAAATCTTCACTCTGAATCTGAAATGGTCGCGTTGACAATGGAATGATCCAATTATCATCTTTACTTCATCTACGGCCGAATTGAGGTTTTCATTGACAACTATATATTCGAATCTCTTGTACAGCTTCATTTCGCTAACGGCGCGCTTGAGGCGAATCTTTAATTGCTTATCGTCTTCAGTGCGTCTCATCTTTAATCGTCTCTCCAGTTCTCTGGTGTTGGGTGGGAGTATAAATATTGTGGCCGCCATTGGATATTGTTTTTTCAGCTTAAAAGCTCCTTTGACATCAACATCAAGAATTATTACTCCGCCATTTCTTAATGTTTCCTCCAGCGGCTGACGCGGCGTCCCATAATAATACCGGTGGACCTGACATGATTCCGCAAATTCCCCGCCATTCTTTCTTTTCACAAAATCCTGATATGTTGCAAATCGATACTCCCTGCCGTTCTTTTCGTTCTCCCGCCTGGGGCGAGTCGTTACAGAGACAGAGAACCGCCACCCTTTTCGTTTGTTCCCGGGATACAGAAGCCTCCGACAAATGGAGCTTTTCCCTCCTCCGGAAGGGGAAGAAATAATTACGATCTTGCCTCCATTATCTTTGAGATTTTGGTTCATTGATGATTTTTACTCAATGTTTTGGACCTGCTCGCGCATCTTTTCGATTTCCTCTTTAAGCTCAAGGGCAAAATGTGAAATCCGGGCGTCAGCCGTCTTTGAGCCGAGGGTGTTGGCTTCCCTATTCAACTCCTGCAATATAAAATTCAATCTCTTGCCGACAGGCCCTTTTTGATTAAGGTCAGAATAAAACTGTTTCAAATGGCTTTTGAATCGGACACATTCCTCCGTTATATCAGCCCTTTCCGCAAGCAAAGCAACTTCTTCCTCGAAACGAGCGCCATCAACGGTTCTGCCGTCCAAGACTTCCTTTATTTTTTTTGACAATCTTTCCCGAAATATAGCAAGATTTTCGGGGGCTGAATTTTCGATCTTCCGGATCTTCTTTGAAAGAATATCCAGCCGCGGAACAAAATCCTTCTTGAGATTATCCCCCTCTTTGCGACGCATTGCGATCAGCCCATCAAGCGCCTTGTCTATCATCCCGCTTAAATGCGGCCAGATTCTACTTTCAAGATCGCTAATTTTCTCAATCTTAAAAATTTCGGGAAAACTGAGCAGATGGCCTATTTCCACTTCTCCGGCGAGCTTATATTTTTTCTTGATGGCCATAAGAGCTGAGATAACCTCGCCAGTAAGAACCTGATTTATAGAGAGCCGGTCAATTCCAAATCCGCTGTCTTCGTAATTAATCATTAAATTTATCTTCCCTCTATTTATTCGGGAAGCGATCAATTCTTTTACCCGCGGTTCAAGAAACTGCATCTGTCGAGGAAGGCGAAAGGAAAATTCAAGGAATCGGTTATTCACCGAGGTTATCTCAACTGATAGAGATAGCTGCTTGCTCTTATAATCTGCTTTACCAAATCCGGTCATAGAATACATAAAACCTGCCCTGCTTCTAAAAATTAGGCTGTTAACATATCAATAAAATCTGATTTGTCAACCGATTATCAGGTTTCGTTCGTGCCGAAGGAAAGATTCTTGCCTCGTACATAGCTGAACAAAATAGCCATTATCATCACAATTATAATAAATTTGTAGACCGAATGATATCCTTTGATAAAAGCATCAGGCTTGCTACCGTCGGCTTTTAGAAGCATGTTTTGATAAAAATTAAGAATTGCTATGGCCAGACCAATTCCAAAGGTCATCCCCAGGCTTCTGATAGTCGCAAGAATCCCCGCTGCGGCGCCCAACTGATGCTTTTTGGCCGCCCCCATAATACTTGATGTATTAGGTGTGGCAAATATGCCCATTCCTATGCCGATCATCAAGAGAGCAAATATGACATGATAAATAGTCGAGTCTATTCCCAATCTTCCGACAAATATCGTCCCTATAAGCATAATGATCACGCCAAGGGTAGATATGAGTCTGGCCTGAAGTCGGTCTGCCATATATCCGGCAACCGGCGCCATAATAAAACCGCACACAGGAATGACCATAAGAATCAGCCCCACATCTTCAGGGTTGAGATTCTTGATCTGTTCAAGGTAAAATGGCATCAAAATTGTTACAGCTGAAAGCGAAATAAAGACGAGAAACATGGCTAACCCCGAAAACGTGAAGACCCTGCTTTTAAAGATCCCAAGCCCAATGAGGCGAGTGTCAGGATCGCTTTCAAAATATAAGAATAGTCCAAAAAATATTGCTGAAACAAGAAGAAGCCCGGCCAGATAATGAAGTCCCAGAATTTGACTGCTGTAAAATGAAAGTGACAGCATAAGCGACAAAAGAGCAATGGACAGGCTGATTGCGCCGGGGAGGGCAATCTTTTTATCCGGATTGCTGATTGGAAAATTCCTGATGAATTTTTCGGTGAAATAAATGCAGAGAAGCCCAAATGGAACATTGACGAAAAATATCCAGCGCCACCCGCCCGCCGCAATGATAAAACCTCCTAACGGTGGACCAAGCATCAACCCGGCCGAGACAACCATTGCGATCATGCTTAGACCTCTTCCCCTTTCGCCCGGCGGAAAAGAGCGGGTTATGAGAGCCGGTCCGACCGATATCAGCAGAGCTGCCCCCATACCCTGAATCGCCCTCCAGATGACAAGAAAATAAATATGAAAAGATAGACCACACATGACCGAAGCGGTAATGAACAGGGCAAAACCATAAAGATAAGTTATCCTGTATCCCTTTTTCTCCGAAACCGCTCCAAAAACCATTAAAAATGAAACGACTGCAATCGCATAGGCAAGCGCTACCCAGCCAACAATATCCACCGTCGTACCTAACTCACGACTTATGGTCGGCAGAGAAACGTTGACGATCGATGCATCAAGAGTGCCAAGAAAGGTGGCCAAACCGGTTATCACCAGAGCCTTGTATCTGTATGAGGTCAGGTCTGTTATGCCAATTTCCTCCTGATTAACCTCAAGTTATTGTCTAAAAAAAGGTTGACATAAATCAAACCAATTATAATTTTCCAAGAAGTGAGCGTCAATCAATTAATTTTGAACATATACGGCCCGTATCCGTCACCCCTTTGGCCGATAATCATACCAGACACCAATGAGTGAAGAGACAAAGGTTCTGGTTCAGAGGTTCATAGAAGGCGACCATGAGGCCTATGCCGAACTGGTGAGGAGGTATAAGAAGAAAGTATATTCGCTCGCCTACCAAATGATGGGCAACCATATTGACGCAGACGAGGTAACTCAGGAGACATTCGTTAGAGTATTTGAAAAGCAACCGGACTTGAAAACAATCACATATTTCCAGAGTTTTTTATTAAGGATTGCAACAAATTATGCGATTGATCTTCTGAGGCGGAAACAAAAGAGATCTATTTCGTTTGAAGATGAGACGGAAATGCTGCCATCAGTGCAGGCGGAGATGGCGGAAGGAATTGCCACACCCGACCGAAATCTCGAGAATCTGGAGCTATCTGAGATAATAAGCCGGGCAATAGACAGACTACCGCCACGGCAGAAGATAACTATAGCGCTTCATGATGTTGAAGGGTATTCCATGACAGAGGTAGCTATGACTCTGGGATGCCCTGAAGCGACCGTCCGTTCAAATTTGCACATTGCCAGATCCAAGTTGAAGAAATGGCTGGCAAAAAAGCTGTGAGGAAAGAAGATGGCTTGTCAAAAAATAGGCTATTATCTGGATGATTTTCTTTCTGGAAGACTTCTGCCTGCAGAGAGGGGGGAGATAGAGGCGCATATTGCGACCTGCCCCGAATGCAAGAAGCTCCTGGAACAAGACAAAAAGCTTCTGGCGCTATTAAAATTCTCAGCTATTCCGGACCCGGGCGAAGAATATTGGCTGAATCTTGAGAAATCAATCTTATCCCGCACCGTTGACAGCCAGCCCACTACGAGAATTCAGGAATGGGAATTTCCTAAGAGGACCTCCTGGCGCTATATTCCAGTCCTGGCGGCAGTGATCATCCTCTTAATGATTTCAATTTCGAGTAATCTCAGCTCTTCAGGGAATCAATTGGCGAGCGATGAAAAAGCATCACAATATGTTTATGAAGCCGGAGTCATCGGCGACTATTATTTTGAATCTCCAAGAGGCGGAGACGCGGTAGGGTTACTGCCCGACTTGATGGAGGCGCTCCCGCTTTCTGCCCCGGGCTCGGCCGCCTATAATCTGGCGATCATAATGCAGGTGTGGACGCCTGTCGGAGGGCACAATTAGAATGAAAAAAATATATGCCTTCTTGGCGCTTATTATGGCGCTATGTATATTAATGTCATGCGACCCCGGCAAAAAGGAAGTTAGGCTGGCCTATAAATTCAGGCCTTCACAGAGCAAAGAATATGTCAGCATGATAAAAATATCTTCGACTATAAACGAAACGGGCAAACCCCTTCAGAGAGATAATTATTCCTTTAGGTCCAGACTGCTCGAACAAGTGATTGCTGTTATTGATAGTACCAAAGCGAGAATAAGCCTGACTAATGTCTCCGAAAATCCGGAAAAGCCGATTTCTCAGATGGGTCGCAAAGAATCGCAGAGGGCATGGTCAATTGAATACCTGATTGCCAATAATGGAAAAATCCTCGAGTTTTTTCCTGAAGATTCCAGCAGTAGTAGTATAATAGAAGCCTATAGGAATTATTATGAACAGGCTTCTCCCGTTTTCCCAGAGGAACCTGTTTCCGAAAATCAAAGCTGGGGACAGACGGTAAAATTAATTATTAAGGATGAGGGCCCAACCAGCGCCGAAACGAAATACAATGTGAAAGCATTTGTAAGGGAGGCTGGATATGACTGTGCTGTTATTGAATATGTCGGGAATATGATTATTCCCTATCGCAAAATTGAATCGGATGGTTCCATGGTCATCGGCCTTAATCGAATCGGGACAAAAGGCGTGATTTACTTTGGATATGTTTATGGAATGATTGTGAAACAGGAGGAGACTTATGATATCCAGATGGAGGGGTCGCGAATCGGCAACGGTCTAAAGACGAAAGTCACGGCCTCGAGCAAGATGACAAGCTCCATGGTCTTGACAGACGCTGGGAGTTGAAAGCGAATTGATTTTGATCAGCACATTGCCGCATCCAGAACAATAATCGCGGACAAAAAAAGGCAGAGAATCTCTCTGCCTTGAAAGTTGAATCGAATCTTTAGCTATTTCTTTATAGCCTCTCTGAGCATTTTACTGGCGCGGAAGTGCGGAACTTTGGTCGCCGGAATATTTATCTTGGCGCCCGTCTGCGGATTTCTTCCGACGCGAGCCTTTCTCTTGGACACGGTGAACGACCCGAATCCAACAAAGCTCACCCTCTTCCCCTTCTTCAGATTGCTGGTGACATTGCCGAAAAAGCTGTGAAGCGCCTCGGATGCCTGACGCTTATTAATTTTGGCATCCTTGGCGATCATCGTGATCATTTCTTCTTTTGTCATAGTGATTCCCTTCTCTGTTTAGAGTTATTTGGTTGTTGTTTTTAATAAAAAAAGATTTTTTCTAAAACCATTGTCAACAAAAAAAACTGTAATAACCCAATAAATCCAATGTTTTTAAGGCTTCCCGCCCCCTATAATGCCTATTGGCCTATAAAAACGCCCCTTTAATGCCCGACTCCGACTTTTCAAACTTAATATCAGGAATTGAAATGACATTTATCTTGAAATAATACCCCCGGTTGGAACCATCTGGAATCCAATAGAAATATCCTTTCCAGCAATGAATATCCCGTTCAATTTCTATTCGTCTTGAAACTGTTCGATGACGCGTGAAATCATAATTCTGCCAGTAAGTTAGCTTCAAATTGGGGGTCAGATTGACCTTGAATGAGAAACTTATCGAATGCACCTTGCTGAAATACGATCCCCGACCGTTTTCAGAATAATAATGCGAAAGGGACAGGCTCCAGTTTTGACTCTCCTTTACGGTTTTCTTGCCTGCAAATGCAGATTTCAGTTCTGTAGTATCAATTTCCCCATATTCCCCCATGGCTCCGCCAATGCTGAAAGAAGTTGATACGCTAAAATGGGTCAAGTAGGGCGACCGCCATTTTAATTTATTGGTGTTGGGTTCATAGAGATCATGGCCCATACTGGCGGACATGCGGATATTTCTTAGCAATGAAGTTTGGGCGCTGGTCGTCAGCTCGGAAAATTTCCGGTCTTTGGCCTCGAAATTATACCCCAAAGAACTACTCACAGAAAGAAGATCAATATTTTTCGATATTTCCCCTGACTTGACCTTTGCCTGAAATAGTTGGCTCAGAGAAAAAGATAGGGTCCTCTGTTTTGCCCCGCCGCCTCCGGCGCCGGTGTATGCTTTGATCTTGTCATGACGGGTTATTTCCGGAGCCCACGAAAAAGAGGCTGAAGGGCTTAAAACATGCCTGATGCCTTCAAGACCCCAAAAATTGGGATAAACCGTTCCATAGAGGTCAGTGGCGGCTGAAACCGAGGCGCTATAGGCATAACGGCGATATGTTTCGCCGGCATCGATACCGGCCGTATCGCTTTGATCAGTCTTGAAAATCTTATACCATGTTTCCTGATAACGGAACGACGGGCCAATTCTTAAATATCTTAAGAATGACACCGGAGCGATTGTAAGTCCCGGGTTGTGATTAATTACGGCAAATTCTTTTCGGCTCTTAAGCCGGGTTGTGTCTCCGGTAGCGCCTATGGTTATAACAGTACTACTGCCGCTGGAATTTCTAAGATTCATTGAATAGCCAAAGTACAAACTCTGAAACCATTTTCGTTTGGGTTCCTCGCCAGCTTTCTTCTTCGGCGAGCCGAATAAAGGGCGCGATGGAAACGATAGCGACGCTGTAGGTAATTCATCGGCACGGCTATCTTGATCCAGATTGACCGTATGAAGCGCTTGTGCGCTCAAGGAAGCGCTTCCCCATTGCTTGGATAATGAAATCTGGCTTCTCAAGTTGCGGTCCAGACGGTCATCAAGATTCGTCGAAAAGTCGGTATAATAGCTTTTATCGGACAGGAATGTCCCATCAGCCCTTATACTGAATGTCGGCGATATGGTATGCGAGTGATTAAATTTGATCTGCCATCTCTTTCTCTTTAATTCCTTATATTGATAAAAGCGGGAATCTGTGTTGTAAGAACCCAAAAGACTTCCGGTAAACTGATATCGGACATTATATCGAAACGTCCCATTATAGTTGAATCCATAATTCTCATAGTAATCCAGCGAAGCTTGAGCGTCCCAAAACTCTGAGGCCGCCCAATAATATCCAACATTGGAAATAGAGCCTGCCCCGCGCTCAAAATTTCCGAGACGAAATGGCAGAAAACCGGAATGACGGCCCGGCTTGATGGAAAATACATAGTATGGGACAATCATTAATGGAACTTTCTCTATATAAAAAATAACCGGTTCGGCGATTATTTTATCCCCCTGAATCATTTTCATTCTCGGTGATTGAAAATGATAATGAGGCGATTCAAGATTACAGCTGGTGTAGCTTCCATTATCGACATAGTAGATATCCTTATGCTCTCTAAAAAGCTCTCGCCCCCGATAATATCCCTCCTGATATTCTGTTTTTGATCGCCGCAACATTCCCTTTTCTGTTTTCATTGAATATTCAAGATAGGAGCCAAGAAGTTCTTCTTTCCCATCCTTAAGCACAACCGGTATGTACACCAAAGATGTTTCCCGCTTTAAGGAATCATCATAGGCTAAAACCAATTCCCTTGAAATATTATATTTGACTCTCGACGCCGTCAAAGCGAGGTTTTTATTTGTCACGGCCGCATTGCCTGTCATAATAATTGTTGAATCGATCATCGCATAATTTATCAAATCAGATTTGTACGAAATCGTATCCTCCACAAAAACTCGTGCTGTGTCGTTCCCTTTATATTTCCCCGATAAGTAATCCCCCTCCGCTCCACCGACTATTTCAACCAAGGTCAGTTTCTCGTTCTGAATAAAGAGCTTGATCGTGTCGCCGGAGACATTATTCTTCACGATATTGGAGCTGTCTTTCACGCCCGGAGAATAGAATGAGTAAGCCTGCCCCGAAGCGATAATATTTTCAAGATCCCCCCTGTTTAGATTGAATTCAATTTGATAACCTTTCAGATTGGAAATATCAAAAATGGCAGAATCCGCTTCAGACGGTTCCCTAAAATCACCCTCAGCGTTTCCCTCGACAAGTATTCTTTTCAGGTATGAGTTTTCCGAATAAATTAAAAGTGTATCCCCCTTGATTTCGGATTCCTTTCTGCGGGCCGATGGGTTGTCATACAAGGCCAGGATATTATCATCGAAATAAAGAATGGCGCGTCCGGATTGTGATTCGGTCTGATTTTGATTGATAACGACCCGACCATCGGCATACCCAATCCTATCTTTTCCATCAATACTAATTCGGTCGGCATCGACTCGAACCAATTTAGCGCTGTCGGGATAATTCAGATATATTGTAGGACGGGAGGCCATGCGGAAGATTGATGAATCCTTGCTGTAATAGGCATTGGTCCCTATGGCCATCAACGAATCTTTTTCGGATATTATCTTGACTTCCTTCCCCTCGGCATAAGCCAATTGATTCTTCACATCATAACGCACTTTGTTCGCAGTCAATTGATAAGTCGTGTCTTGTATAAAGACATGGCCGCTCAGAATTATTGTCTCCCCTTTTACCCATAATGCAGAATCAGCCGAAAGTCTCCCTTCCTCGCGATAAAATGACACTGCCCCGGTCAAATATATAGTATCCTTTTGAGCTCCTCGGATTATTTCAAAAGCATTAGATTCATACCGCATAGGTTTGTCTTCGGCATTAAGAATCAGGGGCAAAATTAGCAGCAAGAGAATGATTAAATACAGAGCTTTTTTCATTCTATTCAGATTTCAATTTCAAGCTTATAGTCTCTTTGATTATTTCCAGAATCCTGTCGTGTGCTCCCTGAGGAATGCCGCCGACTTGGGCAAATATCGGTCCCCCTCCCCCTTTTCCACCCAATTGTTCCATTATAGTTCTTGCCAGCTCCACCGCATTTGGGCTAAGACCTTTTGAAACGGCCACCAATATTTTGTCTTCCGCTACCAAAACCAATATGACCGTATCATTCTCCACCGCCTTTGTGGCCGTTTCTTTGAGATTTTTCAAATCCTGATTATTATACTCTCTATATGCAATTTTAATTCCGCAGTATTCCTGACTCGATGCAATCAATTCTCTCAGTTCGGACGATAATATCTGCCCGTTAAGAAGAGACACCTCCCGGCGAAGGCTGATATTCTGCTCGATTAATCTACTGATTGATTTATCGAGTTCACGAAAATGACAGGTGAGCATGCCGGAGAGCATCGATATTTGCTGATGTTTTTCGGCATAATCGTGCAGCGCCTCTTTGCCCGTGAGAAAGATCAGGCGAAGATGCCCGCGCAGTTTCTCCTGGCGTATTATCTTGACCAGCCCAATCTCGCCAGTCCTATGACAATGGGTTCCGCCGCAGGCGGTGTAATCAAAGTCGCCAATCTGTATAATTCGGATTATTCCTGTTCGCTCCGGAATTTTTCTTATTGGAAGCCTGCTCAATTCCTCTCTTTCATAGTAATTGATTGCCACTGGATAGTCTTTCATAATAATTTCATTCGCCAAGTCCTCGGCCTTCTGAATCACTGTACTATCAATGGCTTCTTGAGACACTTCGACGGTCGACTCGATTTCGCCCAATCTGGAACTCATGGTCTCGGCCTGTGCAATTTTGATCAAAGCCATGGACAAAATATGCTGGCCAGTATGCTTCCTCATATTAGCGAGCCTTCGAACTCTATCAATTTTACCTGAGACTATCTCGCCGGTTTTTTTCGTCCAGTCATCGAGGCAATGCACGACATCGCCATCTTTGTTTTCATAGACCTTATTCACCCTGCAACCGTCAAGAATACCGCCATCATGAAGCTGTCCCCCCGATTCCGGATAGAAGGCGGTAGATTTTAGAACGACCTCAAAATGCTCTTCTCGCTTTTGGGCGCTCACGACTGGCGAATCAAATTCAAGAATGTATGAGTCTTTGAGATAAATTTTCTCTGTCATCCTATTGACAAGACCTCGGCTTCCCACACTCAACAATTTTCAGGTCACCAATATCGCAATAATTATGTCAATAATCAATATGGATGCTCACCGCAAGTGTGGGGTAGGAACCTGCGGAGATTCATCCGTGCGGGCTCATGCCCTGCAAGACTGCGCAGAGCTTTCAATATCGAGCTAATTGCTGAGCGGCAGTTCAGCCTGCTTAGGAAGAAACCGCCCGGGGTTCTGTGAATTGAAATCCCTTCCGAAGTAAAAAAGATACCATAACTTTTGTCCTGTACGGGTAAATGCTGAAATCTGAAAAAGAAGGAATTCAACGATAATTCCAATCATCCCGGCCATTATTTCCACTGATTGAATGGCAAGCCATTCCACCGCCCCCCAGACCAGCAGAAAAGGCAGAAAAGTCAGAACAAATATACCAAGCAACGTGAGCAGTCGAGGCCGGAAATATCTTGCGCCGATTTTCACGACCTCGCCAAACGATTTTTCAGGATACGCGGCAGAGGCGGCGCGAATCGAGTCTGAAAAAAATGATGCGGCCAACAAAATTACCGCGAGAACGCCAAGCTTGAAAAACATCATCATAAGAACCGACTTCCCAACAAGATTCCCGCCCGCGAGGCCCAGTACATTCACAAATAGCATCCCGGCGGGAAGGAGAATTATATAAATGAGAAGCATCATCAATGAAATCTTGATATGCATAATAAAATTTACTCCACACTCCGCAAAAAAGATATTCCATTTCACCGGGGCAGTTTCCCCTGACACAATCAAATAATATAAGCCTCCATTTAGAAACTGCATGATAACCATATATATTACTGCCGCAATTAAGATGCTGATCAAGTAAACTGGGATTATCTCCCCTCTTCCGGAAAAAAGCTCGATTATGACCGACATGTCCCAATCCGATATAAGCCCTTTTGAAAAGAGTGATGATGACAGAATCCCGTTAGTGGTTAGAAAAAATGGTATGACCAAAAGCACGGACATTATAGCTTTTAAAAAGAAGAAAAATAGCCAAAGAGATTTAAATTGCACTAATCTGCGAATATGCCGGAACATTTCCCGCATTAGATACCCCCGATATAACTCAGCAGGGATTCGACCAAAAGCAGTATCCCCGATGATAATCTTAAGGCAGGTTTGCCGTCCCCCTTCACCGCCATAGAATTGTTGAGGAGATTATCATCAACGGCAAATTTAAATTCAGGATCGATGATTGCCGCAGTAGCTGGCTGAGAGGATTTGACGACTATCTCCTCAGAGTCGTAATCGGTATTCCATTGATAATTTAGAGTATCCCCGTTGGCCAAAATCAAACAATATCTGACCGGAAAATGCAGATTCCCCTCTTTTCTGAGTATCACGCTGATCTCGATATTCGCAGAATCAATACGCCTGTTTTTTAAGCCTTCCAAGGAATAATCAACCCTTGCAGAAACGTTAAGCAAAGACTCGAGAAGTCGCCTATAATTCTCGCCGCCAATTTCCGCGGCTAAAGCAACAAAATCTTCAGGCTTCGGATGCTTGAAAAGAAAACGGCTGTAATACTCACGCCAGAACGTCGCCGAAAGCGAATCGCCTAATTGTCTATCGAATGTCTCAATGACCAGCGATCCCTTAACGTACATCAAGCCGAAATAATCCATTTGTGTGGTAAATGAATATGCCGGCTTATTGATTATCCCCGCCTTACCGGAGAGACCGGATATAAATCTGTACATATCTTTATTAGAGATTTTGAAATCGGCAAAGTCCAACAAATTGGCCTTTTCCCCATAGGTGGCAATCTGAATTTTATCCGTGAAATAAGCGCTCACAGCTTCGTCCATCCAAGGGGCCTCGACCTGATTGGAGCCGATCATGCCATAAAACCACTGGTGCGCAGTTTCGTGGAACACCATTGATTCATACATGTGACTGAACATCGGCGCATCCTTTGGCGAAGAAAGAGCGATCAGCCCCGGCAATTCCAGACCTCCCGAGAATGCAAAATCGACAAAGGCATAATTCAAGTATCCATATTGATAATCGCCGACATTCTGTACCATATACCGATATGCGTGCCGCGCTGCATCCCGGACAAGCCGAAGCGCCGGCCGTTCGAAATCCCGGTAGAAAATCCGGATTACAGTCGAACCGACATTCGTCGAATCGATCAGGTAATTAGCGGAAATTGCCAGAGCAAAATCATGAGCCGGCCCGAACAAATAGTGATACTTGGCTATATCGCCAGTCACTTCTGCTTGCACAGGAGGCGCCGCCGCGACGACAACCAACCCAGCAGGGAGAGTTAATGATACCTCATAATTAGAATACTCTCCCGCCAGCTCACAGAATGATCCATAATACGGATTATACCACATTCCATTACTCTGAAGTATTGCCGGATTGGGAAACCAGCCGTCGAGCAAGTACTCGTTTTTAAAATATGACAGTCGGTCGCCAAATTCAGGAATTCGAGTTTTGAAATAAATCCTCGAGATCTTGCCCGCCAAATCCGTACTATCCGCCAACTTCAGCATGCCCCTGGTATATTCAATCTTTAGTTCAGCGGACAGATTATTGCCATTGATAAGTATGGAATCAATATCCATCCCTGCCCATTTCTTGTTTTTCATAAAATGCTCAAGAAATTGACCCTTGCCCCTTAAATAGGGAGAATCTTCATTGAAATAAACATTGGGGAACAATTGAAATTCCACGGAACTCAAGTTAGGCATTTGCGGCAATTGATACTCTACCGTCCCACTAATCTCCTTCTTGAGAGTATCAAGAGAAGCCTCAATCTTCAGAGTATCAAAAGAAAAAGCAGTCTGCGAAAAAATAATAATATCGAATATGCAGGGTATCAAGATTCTAAGTAATATCATTGACCAGCGAACCAATCCCTTCAACCCTGATTTCAATTCGATCTCCGACCTTCATCGGAGCAATCCCGGCCGGAGTTCCGGTAGAGATAAGATCGCCCGGCAGAAGAGTCATTACTCTCGATATAAAACTAATCAATACCGGCACGGGGAAAATCATCATGGATGTTTTCGCCGACTGCCGTAGTTCGCCGTTCAAATATGATTCAACCAGCAGGTTTTCATATTTGATTTTATCAACCACCCATGGGCCGACAGGGCAAAATGTGTCAAATCCCTTGGCTCTTGTCCATTGCACATCTTTTTTTTGCAGATCCCGCGCGGTAACGTCATTGACGCAGGTGAAACCGAAAATAAAATCCTCAGCTTCAACAGGGGCCACATTGCGGCATTCTCTACCTATCACCACCCCCAATTCGGCCTCATAATCGACCCGTTCGGCTGTCTCAGGATAAATAATCTTCTCGCCGGGTCCAATCAAAGCTGAAGGCGGTTTCAAAAAAAGTACCGGTTCGTCCGGCTCCTTTGTCGCCGATTGCGATTCCTTAACATGCTCCCGATAGTTGAGACCGACACATACGATTTTTGACGGTTCAACCGGCGCAAGCAATCGCACTGCTGATGGCTGATAATAGATATTGGTCAATTCATAACCGCAGGCCGGATTGCCGCTTATTTCAGCGATTCTCCCTTCTTGAAATACGCCCCATCGGACCCCATTGCCCGTCTCAAATCTGATATATCTCTCCATTAGTCCTTCTCCAGTTCTTTAAGGTGATGATACAATGAAAGCGCATTCCCCCTCGGATTGTACCCCCCTTCAAATAATGATAATATCTTTCCCGATGCATACTCTCTTGCTATTTCAACGAGTAAAGCAGTCATCTTTCCGAAAGCTTCTTCAGTCAGTTCCATCCCTCCCAAGGGGTCGCTCTTATGCGCATCAAAACCGGCCGTGATAATAACTAATTCCGGCCGATACTTTTTCAATTCCGGAATTATGAGATTATCGAAAGCCCTTAGATACGTCGTGCCTCCTGAACCGGCCGGCAATGGTACATTTAGCGTAAATCCTTCCCCTCTGCCTTTGCCCCGCTCGGCGGTCGCGCCGGAACCGGGATAAAAAGGATAATGATGTAGCGAAATATAATAGACATCGTCACGCTCATAAAATATATGCTGAGTTCCGTTCCCATGATGCACATCCCAGTCGACTATGGCAACCCGATTTAAACCGTGATTATGGCAGGCATGCTCCGCCGCAACGGCTGTATTATTTATCAGACAGAATCCCATTCCGTGATCATGCTCCGCATGATGTCCCGGCGGTCGCCCTGCCAGATGAACGCGCGGATATGACCCCAAAATAATAAAATCAACCGCTTCAACCGCCGCTGATGCTGTTTCCCAGGCCGCCGAGAAGCTACGACCGGATAAATATGTATCAGAGTCCAGATAACCCCATTTGTCAACGGGCGCAGATTTCAATCGCTCAATATATTTCTTATCATGCACTCCGAAAACCGCCGACGAGGGATCGATCCCCTTCGGATTAATTTCAACTATTTCTTCTGCAATATCTGAAGATAGAATATATTCAAGCGCATATTTCATTCTTGCAGGGTTCTCGGGATGCCCCGGGGGCGCAGGATGTTTATCTTCCTGTACTAATTGCATCAAGCCTACTTGCATAGCCGTATCATATAAGTAGGTCAGACGCGAAAGTCAAGGAGATATTGGCAGATCGGACTCCTGATGCGAACATCAAACCATCTTTTTCTTCCAATTCCCTTTGCGAAACCAGAAGAACAAGATGACGGCCTTGAAAAATGAAGTGATTGTAAGTGTCCACCAGACGCCATTAACGCCTATATTTGCGACAAAACATAGAAAATAGGCCAGCGGCAATCTGGCAATCGACCAAGGGATCGAAACCACCATTGGAGGAATTGTATTCCCTGCCCCGGAGAACGCTCCCTCGAGTACTATTTCTATCCCCATAAATACCTGCGACAGACCAAGGATAAGTACATAATCGCTCGCGATCCTGTGTACAGCGGGATCGGAAGTGAATATATTTGTTATTAGTCCCGGGATGGCGACAAAAATCGCAGAGACTATAAGTGTTTCCGCAATTATCATAGCAAGGGCTCCCTTGACACATTTCTCCGCTCTTTCGGGTTGTTTTGCCCCCAGATTCTGGCCGACCAGAGTTGATGTCGCCGTGGAAATTCCGAAAGCGACAAGAAATGACATCGCCTCCATTCGATTTCCTATCCCCATAGCCGCGCCGGCCCCATCGCCATAATGATGCACTATCTGTATTATAAACCAGTAAATAAATACAAATGTAATATTCTGAGCAGAAATGGGAACGCCGATCTTAAGAATCTTGAACATCATCTTGAAATCCGGCCTGGTACGGCGCCACCCCGCAAGAGAAAATTCCAACTTCCTCTTCAGAAGAAGCCCGATGAATATTACTACACCGGTTATGGTGGATATGACAGTTGCGGTCGAGGCCCCCGCCACGCCGAGACGCGGGAACGGCCCCCAACCGAAAATCAGAAAAGGGTCCAGAATAATATTGAGAAGGGCGGCAGAGATATATGGAATCATCGGTGAGCGAGTATCTCCGGAGGCTCTGAATATGGCGCCAAGGGCGTCAAACAGATAATAGAATCCCGCCCCAATAAAATAGATTCTCAAATATGAAGTCCCCAGAGCCGCTACCTGAGGACTTGCTTTCATGAAAGACATTGTATACGGAGTCAAGACTGCGCCTGTAATAGAGAAAAATAAACCAACTCCAACAGCCATTACTATTCCTTGTTTTGAAACATAGGCGACCTGAGCCAAATCTTTGGCGCCGATAGCTCGCGAAACCAGAGCCGTAATGCCGATCACTATGACAGAGATAGTAGCATATATAGTCCATGTTACTACCATCGAGGTCGTCACCGAATCCTGCTCGGGGGTTCCCAGATACCCAACCCAGAAATAATTGGCGATCGACATAGTGAATTCCAGAAGCATCGCCGCCAATATCGGCCAGGCAAGCTTGAATATCGTTGGAAAAATCGGACCTTCGGTGATACTCTCGACTTTGGCCATAAGGAATTTTAATAAATCAAATGGATAGAATATTGCATCTCAGGATGCACTCTCATGGACATTGCAGATGATCAATGCTGATTCTATAACAGGAGAAATTATTATTCCACATTCCAATCATCACATCTCCTCAGGAGCTTCAATACCGAGAAGATAAAGCCCTTCCTTGATAACTATTCTCACGGCGTCAACCATCGCCATCCTGGCAGAGGTCAATTGCCGATTGTCAGAAATTATTTTATCGATTTTGCCGTTCTCATCTTTTCGCTGATAGACTTTATTGAAGGCCGAGGCCAGCTCCAATAAATATGAACTTATCAGATTTGGTTCATAAGTATCCACGGCCCCGTGAACGATATGAGGAAATCTGTATAGAAGATATATAACCCGGTTCTCTTCCGGTTTGTCTAACAAAGCATGGTCGATTATCCGGGTAATTTCTCCGGAATAATTGCGCATCAGCGATGAAAGCCGTGCGTGTGTGTATTGAAGGTACGGGCCGGTTTCCCCTTCGAAATTAAGGACTCTATCCCAGTCAAAATTGACATCCTTCTCTTTGCGCGTGGAAAGGTCGGCAAAAATGACCGCGCCCAGGCCGATCTGTTTGGCTGTCCGGTCTATTTCATCGAGATCGGGATTTTTTTCAAGTATTTTCTCTTTCGCAAGAGCGATTGCCTTACTCAGTACATCCTCAAGGAAAATAATATTCCCCTTGCGGGTTGACATCATAGCATCTTCAAACTTAATCCATCCGAACTCCACATGCACCAACCGCGAAGCGATTCTATCTTCTTCAGGAATCCTTTCCGATTCTTCCAATAACTCAACAACCTTGAAAACTTGACGGAAATGATCGCGCTGGGCAGAACCGACCACGTACAGGGCCTTTTCAAAATTGAAAGTCTCCCATCTATAAAGAATTCCGGCTATGTCTCTGGTGGCATAAAGGGTAGCGCCGTCGGCCTTTTTTAACAAACAGGCGGGAAGATTATATTTATCCAGATTCACCACCAGCGCCCCTTCAGATTTTTCGGCGAGCCCGACCTTTGAAAGTCTATCTATAACCTGTTGCATCCTGTCATTGTAAAAAGACTCGCCTGTTTGATGATCAAAATGCACTCCCAGCGTATTATATATTTTATTAAAGTCAGCCATAGAATAATCTTTGAATTTCTGCCAGAGGGCTATCGCCTCGACATCCCCTTCTTCCATCGCCTTAAAAGCCTGCCTGGCCGCATTGGAAAGAGATGGGTCATTCTCTTCTTCCTGATGGAATCGCACATAAAGCTCATATAACTTCTTTACCGGTTCTTCCTTCAGAAGTGTCTCGTCCCCCCATTTGCGGAAAGCAACAATCATTTTGCCGAATTGCGTACCCCAGTCGCCAAGATGGTTAATCCCCACCGGCATATACCCCATCTTCTTGTATAAACGGCAAAGGGAATTGCCTATGGCTGTGGAACGAAGATGCCCAATTCCGAATGGTTTGGCTATATTTGGAGAAGAATAATCTATGACAATCTTTCTGCCTTGCCCCTCATCGGACGATCCATACAGGTTCCCCATTCTCAGGATAGGGGCGAGTGTCTCTTGAATCAGGACCTCTGCCTTTACGCTAACATTGTTGAAACCGCCGACCGCGGAGAAATTCAAGTGCGAATATTCATTCCTCTCCCGGACCAGTCTATTTTGAGCTTCGGCGAGTTTCTTGTTGATCTCGACAGGATTTCTCTTTACAATTTTTGCCAATTCGAATAACGGCAGGGCATAATTGCCCATCTGAGGATCTTTAGGGCTTTCAAGCTTTTCATATACTTGCCTTGAGTCATTGATATAGAGATTTGGATATGCTTTCCCAAATTCCGGAAAAACGATATTAAATGCTTCTGGAGTAAGTACAGCAATTTCTGTCCTAAACCGATCAATCATTCTTTCACGTCCGCCGTAATCACCTTGAAATAAATGGAATTATCGTCCAGCGACATTTCAAAAAGAAATTTGTCGTGCAGATTTTTTTCGGATTCGACGCTCAATTCGCGAAACAGCTTGACGAGAAACTCCTTGGGATCAAGATCATAGATGGAAGCATATTCTTTGACTGGAAACATATATGCTGTCCCCGGTGGGAACATTTCCAGAAGCATCTTATGCACAATATTACCATCCAATTTGTGATCCGGGTATAATTCCTTGAGCGCCGCATGCACTTGACGGGCAATTTCGTCCCTTGAAAGTTTGAATGCGCTATTTTCCATATTAAGTTATCTCCACCATGAATCCTGTGGTTGTTTTTCTTTCCGACTTCCTGAAGAAAAGATAATACAATACCGCCGAGATTACATATAGTCCCACGGCAATCATCAGCGGCAGAGTGTAGCCATGTTTTTCGATTAATGACCCGCCAACCGCAGTCGAAATCATCCATGATGATGTCCATGCAAGCATCATAAGCGCGTTGACCAATGCATGCTCGGACTTGCTGACCATCTCCATACTAAAATTTGACCCGATTGGCTGAGCCATATTCATCAATGCCCCTCTAATCAAAAAAGCCGCAAAAGCCAGGGGAAGCGAGTAGGTAAAAGCCAGAATAATCATAAAGGGAATGGATAAGAACTCTGTCGAGACAATCGTTTTCACCATGCCGAATTTTCTCGCCAGAACAGGACCGGCAAGAATACCGATCAGCATGGTGGTATTCACCGCGAAGAAGAAAAAGCCAATTTTATCGGGCGGCTGGTCGAAGCGGTCGCGAAAGTACAGATTCAAAAACGGTATGATCAACCCCGCGCCGACGCCGACAAAAAATTGCGGAATAAGCAAACGGGTGTAAAGACCCGCTCTTCTCTTGAGCAAGGCCGCTGAAAAATCAGATTCTCTGTCCTCTTCACCCGGACCGGCGGTCTTAATCATAGAAAATGGAATGACCGCCAGAATGCCCAGCGCGGTACCGACGATAAAGGTCCATTGATAGGCGCTGATTATACTGGGAGTCAATTTTGACAGTTGGGAAACCAGCCAGCCGGAAGTCAGAGAACCAATCATTCCTGCAATCAGCATAACCCCGAAATTGAAGGAAAAAATATATGTCCGCTCTTTCGGAGTGGAGTTCCTCATAAAAAAAGGAGCCGCCGCTATTCTATTAAATGTCATCGCCATTCCTGAAACAAATCCAACCAGTATGAGAATGTTGGTCACCGGCAGACGCGATAAAAGTATAATGGAAATGATATAAATCACAGTCGAGGAGAGCAAAACCATTTTCAGCTTTATCCGCCTCAGGGCAAATGCGGCTGGAATTGCAACTATGGTCATACCGAAAGCTCCCGAAGATAGAAATCTTCCGATATAAGACTCATCTGCCCCTCTCTCCTTCAAATACAGGTTCATCAGAAGCCCGACTGATGCGGCAGTCAGGCTAAGCAGGAATGATCCGAGAAGAAACAATCTGACATTTCTCGAAAACAGCCTGATATGCGACCAATAATCCCCGACTGTATGAGAGATTTTCCCATTCAGTGATTTTAGAGGGGAGAAAGCTCTCGCCTCCTCCTCTGTCGTGCGATCTATAAGAGGAAGCAATCAGCCTTCTCCATTGTAGAAAACGCCGGAGCATATAAAACAGACTGGCCCGGCAAGATGAATGATGTCGTCTTTTTCATCCCAATCAATAAAAAGGGAACCTGAAGGAAAGACAACCTCCGCCTTGCGCTTGATAAAACCATTAATGGCTCCGGCAACGACCGCGGCCGCGGCCCCTGTCCCTGACGACCCGGTGACTCCGGCGCCCCGCTCCCAATCATACAGGATTATCTTGCGTTGATTGACTACTTTGACAAATTCGACATTGGTCCGGTGGGGAAAAATAGATGACATCTCAATCTGTCTTCCGAGCATCATCCAGTCGAAATCAAAATCTTCCACAAAAATCACCGTGTGAGGATTGCCGACCGAAAGAACTGTCGCCTGAAAAGAAGCTTTCCCGATCTTCAAGGCTTTATTAATATGAAACTTATGCTTTGATTTCATCGGTACTGATTTGGCCTCAAAATTAGGCGCTCCAAGTGAAACCTCGACAATAAAGCTATCCATGGAAACTTCGGTAAATAGAGCCGAGAGTATTTCGCCGGAGGATTCGACTGTCACGGTCCGCTTCGCCTTATATTCCAGAGAATAATGGACGGCGGCGATTCTCAGGCCGTTTCCGGATCGCTCCGCCCGGCTACCGTCAGAATTATAGATTTCCATCTTAAAATCCGCCATCCGCGAGGGGCTTAAGACCAGAATACCGTCGGCGCCCACGGCAAAATTCCGCCTGCAGATTTTAGTCGCCAGTTTCTGAAAAGAAACCCCTGCCCGAGGCTTCTTGAGAAAATCAAGAACAATGAAATCATTCCCCAGAGCATGATATTTATGAAAAGGTATTACAGTCATAAGTCACAAGATACGTCTTTGCATAAAATTGTAAAGAAAAAAGCCCCACCGCGCGGCAGGGCTTCAAATATCATGCTTCGGGTAATCAGGCCATATTATCCTCTATCACCTTCGCCAGCCGCCGGATTCCCTCTGATATCGTTTCATGCGTGGCGTTGGAGAAATTCAAGCGGAAAGCATAATCTGTCTGACCATGCGGATAAAATGGCTTCCCATAAACATAGGCGACCTTCTGCTCAATCGCCTTCTCAAATAATTTCGACGACGACATATTTTTCGGGAGCTCCACCCAAAGGAAAAGGCCGCCTTCAGGCTTCGTCCATTTCATGCTGTCGGGGAAATGCTCCTGCATTTCTTTAAGCATTATATTGCGCTTATCGCCGTAGTTCTTGACCAGCCTTTTTATGTGCGCATCTAACTTACCGGCATTAAGAAAGCTGTAAACCATATACTGCGTGAAGGTATTGGTATGAAGATCGGTGCACTGTTTCACTTTTTCGAAAATGGAAGTAATCAATTTGGGAGCATTTACCCATGCGATCCGAAGCCCCGGGGCGAGCGTCTTCGAAAAAGTGCCCAGAGATATAACCGCATCGCCGCCGATGGCTTTTAATGACGGAACTGGAGCGCCCGTGAATCTGATTTCGCCATAAGGATTGTCATCGATAAGCGGAATATCATATTTGACAGCAAGCTCCACAAGCGCGTGTCGTCTTTCTTCGGACATAGTGATTCCGGTCGGATTTTGGAAAGTTGAGACCGAATAAATCAGTTTTGGATGGTACTTCTTAATGGCCTCTTCAACCTGATCCACCATCATCCCATTTTCGTCCATATCAACTGTGGCATATCGGGCCTGATAGAAATTGAAAGCCTGAAGCGCGCCTACGTAAGTCGGGTTTTCGGTAATAATATAATCCCCCCGGTCAATAAAAGCACGGGCACAAAGTTCGATCCCTTGCTGAGAGCCGGAAGTGATTATAATATTTTCAATCTTGGTCGGCGAGCCATGCTTGGTTTCTCGCTCCGCAATAATATCTCGAAGGGGGGTAATTCCCATCGAAAGAGAATACTGCATGCAATTGGATTTATAAGTGTCGATTATTTCCGCGGCGCACTGTTTCATGTCCTCAAGGGGAAACATTTCGGGCGCGGGAAGGCCGCCGGCAAATGAAATGACGCCAGGCTGGGAGGAAATCTTGAGTATTTCTCTTATAATGGAAGCTCCAAGGGAAAGAACATGCGGGACAATATCCCATTTTTCAGGCATTGCGTTGACCTCATAACAAAGAGATTCTTTGCTCATAAAATCATCTCTATAACTAATTGGTTAAGTCATATCTGCAAGAAAGATAATAAAAGGGACAAAAATGTCAATGAGGAAAAATCAGAGTTTGGCGCCGGCGTACGAGATCACAGATTCGCCAAATCTGTCTCTCAAAATATCTATGGTCTTGCTGTTTTTAATCATCTTTTCATGAGAGAAATCTTCCATCAAAGCCAACTGATTTTCTCCCCTTTTCTTTTCCAGATTAGAGACTCTTACTCCCAGAAGTCTGACCTTTTCTTTAGGGCCGTATTCGCGTGGAATCAATTTTCTGGCGGTCTCAAAAATAACCATGCATTGATCGGTAGGGCAAGTCAATGTTTTGTCTCGTGTGATCGTTTTGAAATCTGATGAGCGAACCTTGACTGAAATTGTCCTTCCATGATAATTATCAATTCTTAATCTTCGAGCAACTTTGTCCGAAAGCCATAATAGCGTGGAATATATTTTTTCAATTTCGGAAATATCCGCAATTAGAGTCGTTTCATGGGACATCGATTTGTCCAATGGTCTGTTGTCGTAAGAAAATACTTCGGTATTGCCCTGTCCCCTTGAGATGACACTCAACCCCACTCCATTTTCTCCAAAATATTTTTTTAATTCTTCTTGATTCCGAGCGGCCATATCCCTTACAGTAAAAATCCCAATTTTATTCAGGGCATTTTTGGTTGACTCTCCTACCCCCCATAAGGAATTGACCGGGCGAGGATAAAATATTCTCTTGAAATCATCTCTATCCATTATAGTTAAACCATTCGGCTTATTTTCGCCTGATGCCATTTTGGCCAGAAGTTTATTGGGTGAAATTCCCACAGAGCAGGTTAAGCCTAATTTCCCTTCTATTTCTTTTTTCATCTCTTTCACCAGATTTTCTGCCGTTCCATAAATTCTGTGGCATCCGGTTATATCAAGAAAAGCCTCATCTACCGAAAACGGTTCCACTACTGGGGAATAATTTTCAAATATTCTTTGAAGCAACGCGGCTGTATAGACATATTCGCTCAGGTTTCCGGAGATATATACTCCATCGGGGCATAACCTTTTGGCCTGCGCTATTGACATCCCTGATTTCACACTGTACTTTCTTGCCTCATACGAGCAGGTCGATACGACGCTTCGGAACCGCGCATCTCCCCCGATTATCACCGGTTTTCCTCTTAAGTGAGGCGCATTGCGGATTTCAATAGCGGCGAAGAAGGCATCCATGTCCACATGCATGATCACCTTCGGCCAGGCTTTTGTATGGTCTATTCCACCCATATTTTGCTTATCATCCAGCTGGTTTGGCGCTCGTCATAGGTTAGTTGAAAAAAATTGGATGAGGTATCGACCACGGCGAAATGATGCACTTTATAAGCGCCGACATTGGTATTCCAGTCGCCGGTTACCTCGCTTATTTTATAGACTCGTCCGTTCCAGCGAAATCGCGCCGGTTTCATTTTGTGGCTTTCGAACACCGCCACCAC